>JBEKWQ010000228.1:0-2611 GCA_049512875.1 Acidimicrobiales bacterium | reverse complement strand
ACGGCGCGTCAGCAGATCGCGCTCGACCTTCTCGACGTCGACGCCGATCGGGGCGAGGACCCGCTCGATCTCGCCCATCGTCACCAGTCGGATCGACTGTTCGTGACGGGCCCGAAAGAGGGCCTCGTGCGCGGCCAAGAACTTCTCGGTCTGCTGGTCGCGCACCGAGACGCTCACCGCGAGGGCCAGCAGGTCCGGGTCGTGGTCGGGGTCCTCCCACACGTCGGGAGCGTCCTCGGCCTTGTAGCCCTGACTCATGGTCCAGGGCACGAAGTCAACGTCGAAGTCGGCGCCGGCCGCCAGGGCGCTCAGCACGTGCAAGTGGATGTTCTTCGCGAACGGGCAGCGATAGTCGTAGGAGAGTTCGAATGCGGTCACGACGCCAGCCTACGGACTATCGAACGGGTACGGGCACGCCGTTGGCGCGACAGATGTCCTTAAAGGCGCAGAAGCGGCACGTGTTCGAAGAAGGTGTCGCGGGGAAGTCGCCGTCGTCGTAGTAGCGCTTGATCCGTTCCCAGGCGTCGACGGCACTCGTGGTTCGTGCCTTGACCACGACGTCGGTCACCTTGCGTTCGATGGTCTCGCCCTGGGCGACGTAGAGCAGTCGGATCTTGGTCGGCGTCTCGCCGAGCTTCTCTCGACAGAGCGCGGCGTACAGTTCGGTGTTGGCGAAGGTCTGAGCGTCGTAGTTCCGATTCGGCAGACCACCCGTCTTGTAGTCCACGATCACGAGGTTTCCTTCCTCGTCGCGATCGAGGCGATCGAGGATGCCAAACAGTGGTGTGTCGTCGACGTTCACGCCCAGGCGAAGCTCAATGCCCTCGGCATTCACCTCGCGGGGGTCCTCCATCTCGAAGTACGTGGAGATGATTTCCTGGGTCTCGTCGATCAGGCGCTCGAGCATCGCGGCGTCCATGGCGATCTCGGTGCGCACCGCGTCAGTGAGGATGGCGTCGATGGCGGGGTCCACTAACGCGCGAGCCTTCTCGAGGGTGCGCTCCTCACTGGGCAACAGAAAAAGGTGTTCGAAGACGAAGTGGGCGAAACGACCCTTGGCCGTGGCGTACGTGGCCGGCTGGGAGATCCTCTCGATAGAGGCGTGTTGGTAACGGCGAGGACACGCCTTGAAGTCCGCGAGGCGTGACGGGGAGAGTGACTTCGGTAGCGGCTGCTCAAATGACATGTTTCGACCATACGGCACGGGTGTCACCTGATGGTTCCCGGCCTCTGGGTTGGTGGCGAGTAGACAAGAAGAATGGTCGAGATATCCACGAAGCAACCCAATGGACCTCTGAGCCGATCGAGCACGTGGAACGGCGTCGAAAAGGGCGAGTCCGTTCTCGTCGATGGCCCCAAAGAACGGCGTCAGCAGTGGGTATTCGTAGGTGGACGCCCGGGCGAGTCCAAGAGTCGGGCGTTTCGAGCCGAGTTGATCTATCCAGCGAGCGCCAAGCGAGGTTCGAGGCTGGTCGGTCCTTCCCTCGAAGCAGCACCGAGGTTACCGCTTTATTCAATCGGTCCACGGTAGGCGCGTCGTTGGACGTATCCCCTTAGCGTGGCGACGTGAGACAACGAGCGCTCTTGATCTATGACGGGAACTGTGGTCCGTGCCAACGTGGAGCGACCTGGATCTCCAGCCATCTCGCCCGGCCAGCCGTTCTCGATCTCGTGGCATCACAAGACCTCAGTGATGACGCCCTCACGGTTTTCGGCCTGGACCGTCAAACGGTGGAGGAGTCTCTTTGTTGGGTGGGAGATGAAGGTGCGCACGTTGGATCAGAGGCCGTCGTGCTCGCTCTGGCGAAAATGCGGCGACCGTGGTCATTCCTCGCTCCTCTCATGCGCGCGCCACTGGTTTCGTCGCTCCTCGCTCGCAGTTATCCCGTCATCGCGAGAAATCGTCACCGTTGGCCCGGTTCGAAGACGTGTGGCCTGAATCTCGCTTCGCAACCGCAGAGTGCTCAACCGGCTAATGAAGTTTCTTGAAGCGACCTTGACCAACGGCCGCGCCCAAGAGGACGAGTAGTCCGCCGACCGGTTCGAACCACGACAGCGATTCGTGCAGGAAGAGCAGCCCCACGACGACCGCGACCACCGGGGTGAGGAACGTCACGGTGCTGGCGATCGAACTGCCGGCGTTGGCGATTATCTGAAAGTTCCATATATAGGCGACGCCACTACCCAGGACGCCCAGCGCCGCCGCGCCCAAGAGCGCCCGAGTGCTGGTCCCGTGTCCGTTCAAACCGTGCACAAGAAACGTTGGCAGCAGGACCGTCGCCGCGAGTAGCAGTTGGGCCGCCGCGAGCGACTCTTTGGGGAGGTCCCGCGGGGTCAGATGGTGTCTCGCGTAGGGGTAGGACACGCCGTACATCGTGACCGAGACTAAGAGTGCCAGTATCGCCCACCAAGGATTTCTTCCCAGACCGTTCCAAACGCCTAAGACTACGAGTACACCAAGGAGACCGAGACCGAGACCAATTACCTGGTCTCGGGTGATTGGTTCGTCGCGGAACACCACGGCGATGAAGAAGAGCGACGTGAGTGGTGTCATGGCGTTGACGATTCCCGCCAGGATTGAGGTCGTGCGTGTCTCAGCCACGGCGAAGAG
>JBEKWQ010000227.1:0-2703 GCA_049512875.1 Acidimicrobiales bacterium | reverse complement strand
TCCTCTCGTTCACCTACGAAGACTGTCACCGCTGAGTCCTGGCAAATTAGGGGCGATAGTCATCACTTCTCGGCGCCGCCATCGTCTGCATTGTTCAAATTGATGAAGGGCGAGTTCAGGGACCAATTGATTTGCAAGTCGGTATTGTCGCTCGTCGGATTGGTTTTGCAATGTTGCGCACGTTGATGGCCTGAAGTGAGGCCCGGGGCGGTCACGACATTCACAAGTCCGAGACGGCATTGTCCCTCGCAACTAGGAGGAAAGGATCCTCGCTCGATTGACCCCGTGAACGGTCTTGCCCATCCCCTAACGGAGTAAGTGGCCTGACGGGAGAGACGCGCGGTCGTGCGCACTCAGCGCAGCGTCGGGCCCTCGTGGCGGATGAATCGGGACGCTCGCCTCATGATCCGACGATTGAGGCGCTGGGAGTCAGTCGTGGTGGTGACCGCGAGACGCGGTGATTGGGATTGGAAGAACCGGAGCTTGGCATATTCGACCAGTGCGAGGTACACGACGACCATGCCGAACAAGAGGAGGAAGAACTTCGTAGGCAACACGGAGAAGCCGAAGAGGTGGGCCAACCCCGTGTAGGGAAGCAGGGCGCCTACGATCGCCGCTCCGGTCGGCACGAGGATCATGGCCACGCTCGGACGGCTCTTGAAGAACGGAACCCGCCGGGTGCGGATGACGTAGACCACCAAGGTCTGGGTAGCGATGGACTCGACGAACCATCCGGTGCGGAACTCCACGTGGCCGGCGTGAAGCAGCGAGAGCATGACGTAGAAGGTGACGAAGTCGAAGATTGAACTAATCGGGCCGAAGACGGCCATGAAGCGACGGATGTAGCGCAGGTCCCAGGCGGCGGGTCGCGCAAGAGCCTCCACGTCGACGCGGTCGGTGGGTATCGCGAGCTGACCTGCATTGTACAGCAGGTTGTTGAGCAGAATCTGCGAGGGCAGCATCGGGAGGAAGGAGAGAAACGCCGAGGCTCCGGCGGCACTGAACATGTTGCCGAAGTTCGACGACGTGGCCATGAGGACGTACTTCATCGTGTTCGCGAAGATACGTCGGCCTTCGATGACTCCTTCGGCGAGCACGCCGAGGTCCTTGTCGAGTAGGACCACGTCGGCGGCGTCTTTTGCTACGTCGGTGCCGGAATCCACGGAGATTCCGACGTCGGCGTGGTGGAGGGCTACGGCGTCGTTGACGCCGTCTCCGAGGAACGCGACGTCGCGCCCGGTGCGCCGGGCCACGTTGATGATGCGCGACTTTTGATCCGGACTGATTCGAGCGAAGACCGTCGTCGTGGGGATTGCCGCTTCCAGTTCGTCGTCGGAGAGTTTCTCCAGATCCGCCCCACTCAAGACGCCCGCGCAGGCGAGACCGATGTCGCGGCACACCTTGGCCGCCACCTGCCCGTTATCACCGGTGATGATCTTCACTTCGATACCGAGTCGTTGTAGCTTCGCTAGGGACTCGCCCGCATCGCTCTTGGGCTTGTCGGCGAACGTGAGGAAGCCTTCGAAGTTGAGTTCACGCTCCTCTTGCGCGTTCAGCGCGGTGGTACCGGAGACGTGACGACTGGCGACGGCCACCACGCGCTCACCACTGTTGAACAGATCGTCGAGCGCAGTGCGAACAGGGTCGGTGACGTTGACGCATCGTTCGAGGATGACCTCGGGCGCTCCCTTGGTCACGATCATGACGTCGCCCCTGTCGTCACGCACGAGTACCGATGCCATCTGGCGCTCGTGGTCAAAGGGTAGGTCGTGAAGTCGCTGGTATGCGGCGGCGGCGCTGACTTGCGCGCCGCGGCCGGCCGTCGCGTTCCACAGCGCTTGGTCCAGGGCGTTGCCGCCGACGGGACCGTTCTCGGACATCGTCGACTCATTACAGACAAGCCCGAGGAGGAAGGTGCGATCGGATGACTCGTTGTTGGCATCGAGCGCGGCCTCGAAAGTGATGACGCCCTCGGTGAGGGTACCCGTCTTGTCAGTGAAGAGTAGTTCGATGTTGCCGAGGTCCTCGATCGCCACCAACCTCTTGATCAGGACCTTCTTGGCGGAGAGCACGCGAGCCCGATGAGAGGCTCACGGTGACAATGGCGGGCATCATCTCGGGCGCGATGCCCACGGCGATCGCCAACGAGAACAACAGGGCTTCGATGAGGGGCCGAGCAAGGATGATGTTCGCGGCGAAGATAAAGACGGTCAGCAGCGCGGCCACCAGAAAGAGAAACCGTGAGAACTTGGCGAGTCCCATCTCGAATGCGCTTTGTCCCTGGCTGTCGGTCACGCCGGTGGCGATGCGCCCGAAGGCCGTGCGCGTGCCCGTCAAAATGACGACCGCCTGAGCCGAGCCCTGGCGGACGATGGTACCCATATAGGCGCAGTTCGAAAATGTTGCGTCATCGCCTTGAGGACCCGTGGACGAGGTCTTGGAAACGGGCAGCGACTCGCCCGTGAGGACACCTTCATCGCACTCACACTGATCTGCGCTCAGGAATCTGACGTCGGCCGGCACCAGTTCGCCGAGGTCCTCGATCGCCACCAGCCTCTTGATCAGGACCTTCTTGGCGGCGAGAGCACGCGAGCCCGATGAGAGGCTCACGGTGACAATGGCGGGCATCATCTCGGGCGCGATGCCCACGGCGATCGCCAACGAGAACAACAGGGCTTCGATGAGGGGCCGAGCAAGGATGAT
>JBEKWQ010000226.1:0-2505 GCA_049512875.1 Acidimicrobiales bacterium | reverse complement strand
GCACTTCGCACCATGAGCATCGCCGAGCTCGCCGGGGCGATCGAGAGCGGTGACGTCAAACGAGTCGCGACGATCCCGGGCATCGGGGCCAAGACCGCCAGTCGTATCGTGCTCGAACTGAAGGGCAAGCTCGTGGTGGACGCGGGCGTTGAGACCGGTGCGGTCTCGGTGTCGGGAGAGATCGACGAAGCTTTGCGGGGACTGGGTTATTCCAGTCCCGAGATTCGCCAGGCCCTCGAGGGCGTGACGTTGCCCGACGACGAGGCCGACGCGCTTCGCGTGGCGCTGTCACGACTGCGCCGGCCATGAGTCACCGCGACGTCGACCTGGAGAAATTGAGCGTTGGCGTGGTGACCCCGGTCGCCGACGAACAAGAACGTCGGGCCGAGGTCTCGCTGCGACCCGGATCCCTCGAGCAGTTCGTGGGCCAACGCGAACTCGTTCGTCACTTGGAGATCGTCCTGGGTTCGGCCAAGGCTCGAAACCAGAGCGCCGATCACCTCTTGTTCGCGGGTCCGCCCGGTCTGGGCAAGACGTCACTGGCGAGCATCGTCGCGGTCGAGATGGGCTCGGGTCTTCGCATCACGTCAGGGCCCGTGTTGTCGCGACCCGGGGACCTCGCCGCGCTGCTCACCGATCTTCGCGACGGTGACGTCTTGTTCATCGACGAGATACACCGTCTCTCTCGCGCGGTCGAGGAGGTGCTGTATCCGGCCATGGAGGACCGTCGACTCGACGTCATGATCGGTCGCGGTCCTTCGGCGAGGTCGATTCGCCTGGACCTACCGAACTTCACCCTCGTGGGCGCCACCACGCGCACGGGTCTCGTCGCGGCGCCGCTGCGTGACCGGTTCGGTTTCATTGGCCAACTGGACCTCTATGACGTCGACGAGTTGGCGGTCATCGCGCAGCGTTCGGCGTTGCTGCTCGACGTGGCGCTCGAGCCAAGCGCGGCGACGATCATCGCCGCGCGCAGCCGGGGTACGCCTCGAATCGCGAACCGCCTGCTTCGTCGCGTGCGAGACTTCGCCGCCGTCCAGGCACACCCCGTGGTCAACGACGAGGTCGCGCTCGAGGCGCTCGAGGTGTTCGGCGTCGACGAGTACGGTCTGGACAAGATCGACCGAAGGATCCTCTCGCTGCTCTGTGGGCAGTTCGCGAACCAGCCCGTGGGCCTGACGACCCTCGCGCACGCCTGTGGCGAAGAGCCCGCCACCATCGAGGACGCCTACGAGCCGTACCTCTTGCGCGAGGGACTGCTTATTCGCACCCCTCGGGGACGAGTGGGCACCGAAAAGGCGTATCGCCACCTAGGCGTCAGGCCACGCTCGGGAGGCCTTTTCTAGTCGCCAGGCCGCCAGCGACTAGGGTTTCTTTGTCTATTGACGGAGGAACGACACATGCTCGCAGCTTCAAAGGGTGGTTCATCGTACATCTTGATCATCTACGTGTTGGTGTTCGGGGCCCTCTACTTCTTCTACCTCCGCCCTCGCTCCAAGCGCCAGAAGGCGGCGCGCACGGTCCAAAAGAAGGTCGACGTGGGCGAGCGCGCCCAGACGATCGGCGGCTTCGTCGGCACCGTCACCAAGATCACCGACGAGTTCATCACCCTAAAGACTCCCGAGGGCGTCGAACTGGACTTCATCCCCTCGGCGATCGCGCGACGCTTTGACCCCGTGCCGGTAGACGAACCCCACGACGATACGAGCCAAGAAGGCGATCAGAAGTAATGGCGCAACAGGTGGGGTCGCGGCGATCACTGGTCGTCAGCCTTTTTCTCACGATCGTGATCGCCTTTGGATCACTCGGGGTGACCCTCGCGCTGGGCTGGGGCCCCAAGTTGGGCCTCGACCTCGCGGGCGGACTCTCGGTCGTCTACAAACCTGCCACGCCCGCTTCCAAGGCCGACATGCAAGAGGTCGTCACGATCCTTACCAATCGCGTGAACGGTCTCGGGGTCTCGGGCGCCGAGGTGAACCTCCAGGGCAAGAACGTGGTCGTCAGCGTGCCCGGCGTGACCGACGCGCGCGCGGTGCTCGCGGCGGTGGGCCAGACCGCGCAGTTGCTCTTTCGCCCGGTGCTCTGCGAGACCCCACCGGCCGCCAAGGACGCCAAGACCACGGTGGCAATTCCCGCCTGCGGTAGTTCCTACGCCATGACCGCGGCGAACCTCAACGTCAACACCTCGACGGGAAACCCGACCAACAACATCGCCGCCGACCCGGCCTACGAGAAGATCGCCACGACGTTGCCCAAGAACGACAACCCCAAGGACACCGTCATCCTTCCCGCGCTGGGGGCCACCGCGAACGCGGACCGCTACGTGCTGGGCCCGGCCCAGCTGACGGGTAAGTCGGTCAAGTCCGCGGTCGCCCAGCAGAACCAGATCGGTCAGTGGGTCGTCAACTACACGCTCACCTCGACCGGCAGTCCGCTCTGGGACAAGGTCGCCCAAGAGAACTTCCACGCCCTGCTCGCCATCGAACTCGACGGCGTCGTCCAGTC
>JBEKWQ010000225.1:0-2531 GCA_049512875.1 Acidimicrobiales bacterium | reverse complement strand
CGCGTTGAGCGAAGGCGAGATCGTACCGGTCGAGAGTGCCGAATCCAAGGGTCACGACACTCAACCGCCCGACCGCTTCTCCGAAGCAACGCTGATCAAGAAGCTCGAGGATCTGGGCATCGGGCGACCTTCGACCTACGCGTCGGTGATGAAGACGATCGATCGTCGCGGTTACGTGTGGAAGAAGGGCAAGTCGCTCGTGCCGGCGTTTCGCGCCTTCGCCGTGGTGAACCTGCTCGAGTACTACTTCGCGGACCTGGTGGACTACCAGTTCACCGCTGAGATGGAGAGTCAACTCGACGAGATCGCCGAGGGTAAGCAGGACCTCGAGCCGTGGCTCACGCGTTTCTACTTCGGTGATCCCTCGGCACAGACCGAGCTCGCGCGCCTGGGCCTCGAACACATGACCCACGTCCAGCACGAGTTCGACTTCGCCGCGATCAACTCGATCATCCTGGGCGCGGGCCCCGACGGATTGCCGGTCTCGGTGCGCTCCGGTCGCTACGGGCCGTACCTGATCCACGGCGAGGAACGGGCCTCGATCCCCGAGGCGACCGAACCTGACTCGCTGACGGTTGAACACGCGCTCGAGCTGCTCGCCGCGCCCAGCAACGACCGCGAGTTAGGCGTCGACGAGGCGACGGGTGAGACAATATTCCTTAAGGCCGGTCGCTACGGTCCCTACGTCCAGGTCGGCGAGATGACGAATCCGAAGCAGAAGCCCAAGACCGCTTCGCTCTTTTCGACCATGTCGCCCGAAACCTTGACCTTCGAAGAGGCGAGCAAGCTGCTCTCGCTACCGCGCGTCGTGGGCGACCACCCCGAGGGCGGAGAACCGATTCTCGCCCAGAACGGTCGCTACGGTCCCTATCTCACCTGGGGTAAGGACACGAGATCCCTGGAAGACGAGGATCACATCTTTTCGATCGACCTCGAGGGGGCGCTCAAGCTCTTGGCCGAACCCAAGGCCCGCGGCCGTCGAGCCGCCGCGGGTCCGCTTCGTGAGTTGGGCGAAGACCCGGTCACTAAGAAAAACGTCGTGGTGCGAAACGGTCGTTTCGGACTCTACGTCTCCGACGGCGAAGTGAACGCGACCTTGCGCCTTGGCGACCTGCCAGAGACCATAACCCTGGACCGGGCGTGTGAGTTGCTCGCCGAGCGGCGAAACGCCGAACCGTCGACGAGACCACGCAAGGTAGCAAAGAAGACCACGAAGAAGACCACGAAGAAGACGCCGACAAAAAAGGCTGCCACCAAGAAGGCGACCGCGAAGAGAGCGACGGCGAAGAAAGCCACCGGGGCCCAGAAGCGAGCGGCCCTGAAGGAGGGGGCCGAAGTGAACGCGGCGCTCGTGGCCAAAGCCGAGCGCGCGCCTGACGACGAATGACGCGAGGACTGTTCGTCGTCTTCGAAGGAATCGACGCGAGCGGCAAGAGCACCCAAGCGCGGCGGGTCGCCGCCACGCACGGCGCCCTTTTCACGTTCGAGCCCGGGGACACTCCGCTTGGCACCGACCTTCGCAAATGGCTGCTCGCTGATCCCACGCCGATGAGACCCGAGACCGAGGCCCTACTGATGTTGGCGGATCGGTCGCATCACGTCGCGAGCGTCATCACACCCGCAATTTCTGCGGGACGCGACGTGGTGTCGGATCGATTTTTTGCTTCAACGCTGGCGTACCAGGGCTACGGGCGTGGCGTTGACCTCGCGGACCTTCGCGCCGCGACCGATTTGGCCATAGGTTCCTGCACGCCCGACCTCACGGTACTCATCGACCTGGACGTCGCGACGGCCGCGGAGCGCAAGGCGCGCGATTCGCACGATCGATTCGAGACCTCGGATCTTGACTTCCATCAACGCGTGCGCGATGGCTATCTCGCCATGGCGAAACAATATGGCGACGCCTGGTGGGTCGTCGATGGTTCTTCGAGCGAGGACGACGTGGCGCGTCGCATCGATCAGCGGATCGCCACGTTGGCGTGGTCGAATGTCTGACGTCTTTGACGCTCTCGTCGGCCAGGGTTCCGCCGCGGCGGCAATGCGCGCCCACGTGCGAAGTCCCGTGCACGCGTACCTGTTCACGGGTCCGCCCGGTTCGAGTGTGCACGACGCCTTGGTCGCCTTCGCGGCCGGCCTGCAGTGTCCAGAGCATGGCTGTGGGAAATGTGAGGCGTGCCGGTTGGTGCTCGAAGGCAAGGATACCGACGTGTACTTCGCCGAGCGTGCGGGGGTCTCGTGGAGGGTCGACGACCTCCGTGAGGCGGACCGGGTGAGCCGACGACGTCCGCTGTCGAGTGGTTACCAGATTGTGGTCATCGAAGACGTGGAACTCACCACGACCGGCGCGTCCCCGTCGGCGGCGGCCCTGTTGAAGTCCTTGGAGGAGCCGCCGAGTCGCACGGTCTTTTTGTTGAGCGCCGAGGAACTTCCTGAATCGCTCGAAACCGTAGAGTCGCGCTGCGTCAAGATCCAACTTCGTGGCGTGGACGAGGACGACCTCGTGGCGATGCTGACCCGCGAGGGTCATGACG
>JBEKWQ010000224.1:0-2551 GCA_049512875.1 Acidimicrobiales bacterium | reverse complement strand
GTATGAATTCAACGGTGCGCATTCGACTCATTGTCCCATACGCGAGGGTCATGGAGTGGCGAAGCGTTGAACTTGACCATTCGATGACCAAGACTGTCGGTGTGGTGGCGGAACTGGCTGGAGCGAAAGGCAGCTGTTAGTTCTTCTGGAATTACTCTCGCAACAGGTACGAGCGCGGAGATTGCTGGCATTATTCGGCGAAGGGCGCGGTGCGCCCGCGATTTCGTCCTTCCGGCGTGGCTACTGGATCCTCGAGTTCCGAAGGCGTTTCCGTCGGCGCGACACGTGGACCACTACGTAGAGCACGAGGATGAAGGCTGAAAGCTTGTGCCATTGGACGAGTCCAGGGGGGAAACCGATGGAGGCGAGAAAGGTCAGTTGCGTTTCTTGATGGTTCAAGGCGTCGACGATTCCCGAAATCAGAACGTTCGCGACGAGCAACAAAAGAATCGTGTCGGAGATTGCGAGGCGCCCGGACGCAGTGGTTCGCAGATTGACGCGAACCATGCGCCGCAGCAGTGCGACCATTGTGCGCCGGCGCTGGTAGAGATGGCCACACAAAAAAACCAGAAAGAGAACGCCGATGACCACGTGAATGGTGATACTTCGGCTTAGCCAGATGAGTGAGAGCAATGATCCGGCCAATGTAATCAGCAGACCGAGATGGACGAACCAGCGACGCCGCTCGGTTCTGGTGGGTGGTCTTGTCGTGATGGGGACGTTGGTCAACGTTGAACTTTCGTCATTGAAGTGCGATCAGTCGAAGACTATCGATACGCGCCCGCGCTCGTTGGGCGTCCCTTAGGGGTAAACCCCGACGCAGTTCGTTCGCGACGAACGCACCACAACTCGTCGAGCAACTTGCGAATCTTTTCCGATTAAGTGCGAACGTGTGAAACCCGCGGTGCTCGAGCGGGAACGCCGGTGTGAACGTGACGTCGCTTTCTCGCGATGGCTGGCAATTCGTTAGTAGAATGTTCGAGTGGAGGCGACGACGAACCCGGTTGATGATCTCGTGCTTGACCTGTTGGAATGGCTGGCGGTTCATCCCCGTCACTACGCCGAGGTGATGGAGGCATGGCGCACGTCATGTCCACGACTCCCGGTGTGGGAAGAAGCGAACGCCCGTGGTTTCGTCACGATTCGACGTGATTCGAGCGGTCTCGGCGTGGTTGGAATCTCGGACCTTGGGCTCGAGCACGTGTTGAGAAGTCGTCCCCGTTGCGCCAGCGGCGATTGATTGCGCGTGCTGTTCGTCGAACTCTTGACTTGCTAACGCCCGGCCCCACCCTCAGTGAGGAAACTGCCAAGAGAAACTAGGCGACGTTCGTTCGGGTCGTCACGGCTCCCAGGAAGGTGTGGCCGGAAATGGTCACCCAATGGGTGACTGAAGTCGTCGAGATTGAGACCGCCTGGTCGTTGAAGTGCCGATTGGGCGAGGCCTATTTCGACCCGTCTGGAGGCGAGCACATGTCTGATTGTCTGAATCTTTGGACACGATGATTAAAGACGCTCACGAGTGACATGAATCAAAGACGGTCCTGTTACCGTATGGGTAAAGCCTGCCTGCGTTTCATTCATCGAACAGCAAAGGGGGCCCGATGAGCGACTCGCAACACAAAAGTACGACGTCTGGCCCTTTGGGCCGCTACCTTCAAGCCGCGCAATTCGCTGACATAGTCAAAACTGGTCTCATCTTGCACGACCTCGATGGCGTGAGTCTTGACTTGAACGCGGCCGCGACCAAGATGTTTGGTGTCGGCGTCAGCGGACTCGCCGGGGTGAACGCGATCGCCACGAAGTGGAAGCCCGTACATCCCGACGGCTCCTTGATGCAACCCGACGAGTTCCCAGTAGCGATGACCCTTCAATCCGGCGTCGAGTGTCGCGACGTGGTGTTGGGTTTCGAAGTGCCAGACCGCGCCAGACTTTGGCTGTCAATTGATACCTATAAATTGTTCGACGCGGACAAGGTCATTGGTGTGGTATCGGCGTTCAATGACATCACCGACGTTTTCGAGGGGACGTTGATACGCGAGACCATGATCGGCGTGATGAAGGTCGTCGTCACGTCGACCGATGAAGCAACCTCGTTGCAGTCATTTTGTGACTCCATGCTCGCGTTAGCGCACGTGGGCGTCGTCGGCATCGGGTTCAAGGGACCGCTCGAGGACGGTGCCCAGGTCACGTTTCCCTACGTCGCGGGACCTGCCAGCATCCTCAAGCAGGCGTCGATCAGCTGGTCGGGTGCGACGGCCAACGGAAGGGGTCCCGCGGGAACGGCCATGCGAACACGCAGTACCCAAACCTGTCAGGACGTCATGACTGACGCGCGACTGGAACCGTGGCGCGGGCTCGCGGGAGAAACCGGTCTTCGGTCGTGCGTGGCGATCCCCTTTAAAGTCCGCGACCGAGATGCCGTCCTCGTGGTTTACGCGTCACAGACGTATGCCTTTAACGAGTTGATCGTGACGGGACTCGAGGCCATCGTGAGGGAATTGGAGTTCGCCCTGGTGCACGTCAAGTCCGTCGCCGACCTTCAACGAGCACT
>JBEKWQ010000223.1:0-3741 GCA_049512875.1 Acidimicrobiales bacterium | reverse complement strand
ACGGCATTGCGGGGCGCGCTGATGGGTGACGGCGCGCTCTCTCCCATACGCAGCGGGTTTGGTGCGCGCTTTCGTTTCACGCAGTGCGTCGCCCAGACCGAATACGCCGACTGGAAGGCATCACTCTTCGCGAACGTGTCGTCGTCACGGAACGTGCGTCCCGACGGCGTCGTTACCTATGATTTCAAGCCGTTACCGGAACTCGCCGAGATGCGACGAAACGTCTACGTGGACGCCAAGAAGGTACTTGACGACGAATACCTGAAGTCCCTTTCGCCACTCTCGCTGGCGCTCTGGTACATGGACGACGCGAGTTTCTCGGTCAGGTCCAAGGGCGTGCACGCGCGGACCGAGGGGTTTTCAGGTCGCGTGAGCATCTGCGTCGAGGCAATGGAGGCGCAGACTCGCGAACGTCTCGTCGCCTACCTGGCTGACACGTGGGGGATACAAGGGAGACTGGGGGAAAGCGGCTCAGCGAAGAAGGCGGTGTTGACGTTCACCAATGCCGAGTCGGCAAAGTTACAGGCGCTTATCGCTCCTTATGTTCACCCCAGCATGGAGTACAAGCTTCTCCCACGTTTCCGTGGACGTTTTAGCGTCGAAGCGGAGTTCGTGCCAATGAGTTACCAACTCATGGCAATGCCAGTGACCGACGTGCGGGTGAAGCCCCAAACGCGGTCGATGCACCGGTTCGACATCGAGGTTGAGGACAGCCACAACTATCTGGTCGACGGCGTGGTCGTGCACAACTCGCCTGAGGTCACACCTGGTGGACGCGCGCTCAAGTTCTATTAGTGCGCTGCACCCTTCAAGCAGGCGGAGTTCGACATCATGTACGGCCAGGGGATCAGTCGTGAAGGTTCAGTACTCGACGTGGCGGTGGAGCTTGGGTTCGTGAAGAAGGCGGGTGCCTGGTTCACCTACGAAGGAGAGCAGATGGGTCAGGGTCGCGAGAACGTGAAGGCGTTTTTGCGCGAGAACCCTCAGACCATGGCCGAGATTGATGGGCGCGTGCGCGAGCACCTCGCGACGTCACTGGCTCCTGACGTCGTTGGGGTCAGTGCTGACGACTCGGGCATTGACATCGACGCGCCCATCACCTTGGACTGAACCCTTCTCCGCCGTGCGCGAAGGCCGGAAGGAAGTCTGAACAACGGATCCACGAGTACGGTGGAGCGAATGTCCAACCGCGTGGGCAGGTGCGGGCGTCTTTCCTGTGGTCCACGAACTCGGCCTTCGGGTCCTTCGAGAGGATTTGGGCCTCGAGCCAGTGGAGTTCCCAACGACCCGACGAGTCGGGGCGAGTCCCTTCGAGCGTGCTCGAGATGTCAATGCCGCGTTCGCTGATCCCGACATCAAGGCCTTGATGGCGGTGATTGGTGGATCCGATCAGATATCAGTCCTGCCGTACCTGGACCAAGCGGTTATTGCGGCGAGTCCCAAGGCGTTCTTTGGTTACTCGGACAACACCAATCTTTTGAATTACTTATGGCGCGCGGGTATCGAGAGTTATCACGGCGGCTCGACACTCGTGCACCTGGCGCGCCCGGGAGGGGTTCATCCAGTATTTCTTGCCTCACTACGTCACGCTCTCTTCGACCAGGAGGACGTGGAGATTCTTCCCCTTGATACGTTCACTGACTTACAGCCGGAATGGGCGGACGTCACGACATTGACGAGCGAACTCGCGACGACCAGAGAACCTGGTTGGCATTGGCACAACGCCGAGCGCGTCGTCACCGGCCCGACGTGGGGTGGCAACCTCGAGATTCTTCACTGGAATCTCGCGGCGAATCGCTGGATTGGATCGAACGATTCGTATCGCGACTGCGTACTACTGCTTGAGACCTCCGAAGAGATGCCCTCCGCGGAAGAAGTGTTCCGGATGCTGCGAAACATGGGCGAGCGGGGTCTGCTCGAACAGTTCCCTGCCGTCGTGTTCGCCAAGGCCAAGGCGTGGCATCCGCACGCGCCGTTGAGCGAGAGTGAACGGGTACGTTTCCGCGACGAACAAGAAGAAGCAGTTCTTCGTGCCTTATCGTTCTATAGCCCCAGCGCACTGCTGGTCTACGGACCCGACTTCGGCCACACTGATCCTCAGTACGTCCTGCCCTACGGAGGACTGATGACCATTGACGGCCCGTCGAGGCGAATCATCGCCCATTATTGAGCGCGACGCTGGCCTATTACTCTTACCTCTCAAGGTCATCAGAATGAAACTGTGAGACCCTTGATTCGAAGGTACGAAGTAGCGTGGCACGGGTGAGTGTTCGCTTGCGCTTCCGCCGACTGCTGGGATCCTCAATTCGACGCGCGCGAGCGTACGCGAACGAAGTCGCCACGGTCGGACCGGCCGACGATTACGCGAAGCGCTTCTACTACTTCGGCGACCGCGCTGCGTTGATGGCCCCCCAGGGCGTGCTCTACAACGAGCGCTACCTCTCGATTGGTGACGAGACCCTGATTGGTCCCAACGTCTGTCTCACCGCGGGAATAAGTGGAGACCAGCAGATGCTGTCTTCACCGGTCGTGAGTATCGGGAGGCGCTGCATCATCGGTCGCGGATCTCACATCATCGGTCACTGGTCGATCCAACTCGGCGACGAGATCCAGACTGGGCCCTACGTGTACATCACCGATCAGAACCACTCCTATGACGACCCCGACGAGCCGGTGGGCTGGCAGACGCCGAGCGAACGAGCGGTCAGCATTGGCTCGGGCAGCTGGCTCGGGGCCAACGTCGTTATCTTGCCCGGCACGACGTTAGGTAGAAATTCCGTCGTCGCGGCGGGTGCGGTCGTGCGCGGCACGTTTCCTGACCACGTGGTGCTCGGGGGCGTGCCCGCCAAAGTGCTTCGCCATTACACCGAGGCCGGTGGGTGGCAGGCTGGACCGGCGAGTTGAACTCGCTGTTCGGCGTCGACCTCTCGCCACTGCGCGACTCTACGCAGTACCGGCGTCTCTACGTCGCGGGACTGTTCTCGGTTCTCGGCGGGCAAGCGACCTACGTCGCCACGGCGTACCAGCTTCGCCAACTCACGCACTCGACACTTGAGGTCGGCGCGCTCGGACTCGTCGAACTCATGCCTCTGCTCTTCTTCGGCCTCTACGGCGGCGTGATCGCAGACCGGTGGGACCGGCGTCGCGTCATCATCGCGAGTGAGGCAACGCTGATGGTGGCGACCTCGCTGCTGGTAGTGAACGCATTCATCCACCACCCCCAGGTCTGGGCGATCTTCGTACTTGACGCTTTCATCGTCGCCGCGGGCAGCATCCAGACACCAAGCATCTCGGCGATGAACCAGATCTTGGTGCGCCACGATCAACAACGGGCTGCGTCACAGTTGAACGTCTTGCGCGGTACGTCGATGTCGATCATCGGACCCGCTCTCGGTGGACTGCTGTCCGTCCTCGTCGGACCCGGCTGGGCCTATTTCTTTAACGTCGTGACCTTCGTAGCCTCCATTGGTCTGTTCATCACGCTCATGCCCATTCGCTCGACCGCTGACCGCAGCGAGAGTCAGATCGCACTCATGCGCGAGGGAGTCCGCTACGCGCGCACCCGACCCGACATTGTCGGTACGTACCTGGTCGACCTGCTCGCGATGACCATGGCCTACCCCGTCGTGATGCTGCCCTTTGTGGCCGCGCACTTCCATGAGACCTACGCCTTATCGCTGCTCTATTGCGCCCTGCCGGGAGGCGCGCTGCTCGCCACGCTCACTTCGAAGTGGACCCATC
>JBEKWQ010000222.1:0-2552 GCA_049512875.1 Acidimicrobiales bacterium | reverse complement strand
GTCGGGCTTGGCGAAGACGAGGTTCGCGCGCAGCGAATCGTGGAACAGGTGCGGGTCCTGGGTGACGACGCCCACCATGGCGTTGAGTGAGGCCGTCGTCGCCTCGCGAACGTCGACACCGTTGATGGTGATCGAACCGCGGTCGACGTCGTAGAGGCGCGACACCAGCATCGAGATCGTCGTCTTGCCGGCACCGCTGTGGCCGACGAGGGCGGTCATGGTGCCCGGTTCGACCTTGAATGAGACGTCGTGCAGCACGTCGGTGCGCGGCGTGTCATCAAGTCGGGCGACCGCCTCGAGCGACGCCAGTGACACCTCTTCGGCACCGGGATAGGAGAAGTCGACGTGATCGAAGATCAACTCGGCCGGTCCGTCGGGCATGACCACAGCGTTCGGACTCTCCTTGATCATGGGTTCTAAGTCGAGGACCTCGAAGAGCCGCTCGAAGCTGACCATGGCCGACATGTAGTCGATGTTGAGGTTCGAGAGCTGAGTAAGTGGGCCGTAGAGCCGCGCGACGTAGGCGGTCAATGCGACCACCGTGCCGACCGCGAGCGCACCGTGCAGGGCCTCAACGCCACCGAAGCCGTAGGCGAAGGCCGTCGCGAGCGACGCGGTCAAGGTGAGGGCGATGAAGAAGAAGCGCTGATAGGTCGCCTGGTGGATGCCGATGTCACGGACCTGGCCGGCGCGGCCCTCGAAGTAGTCCAACTCGTCTTGCGGGCGACCGAAGAGTTTCACGAGCATCGCGCCCGAGACGTTGAAGCGCTCGGTCATGACCATGTTCATCTCGGCGTTGAGTTCCATGCCGCGCTGGAACAACGTGCCCAGTTTGCGACCCACGCGGCGCGCCGGCACGAGGAAGATCGGTAGCAGGCACAGGGCCACGAGCGTGATCGGCCAACTGAGCCAGAACATCGTGCCCAGGATGATCGCCACGAGTACCAGGTTGCCCACGACGTTGGAAAAGAGGTCGGTGAAGGCCTGTTGGGCCCCCACGACGTCGTTGTTCAGTCGACTGATCAGGGCACCGGTCTGGGTACGCGAGAAGAAAGCGATAGGCATCTCTTGGATGTGCTGGAAGACTTTCGCGCGAAGGTCGAAGATCAGACTCTCGCCAATAACGGCCGAGATGCGTCGCTCGAACAAGGCGAGGATCGCGTCGAAACTGGCGAGTCCCGCGGTGAGAAACGCCAGCGCGATGACCAGACCTTCGCGGTGGACGCCGGTCTTTCGATTGATGATGATGTTGATGATCTCGCGAAGCAACAACGGTGACACCGAGCTCACGATGGCGTCCAGGATGACCGCCGTGATGAAGATGATCAGGGCGACCTTGTAGGCCCGCGCGAACTTCAAGATCCGCGGCAGCGTGCCCTTCTTGATGCGGTGTTCCAGCAGGTCGCGGCTGCGAGTCATGCCCCGCATGCCCATGCGCGCGGGTCCCGCTCCTCCTCCGTGCATGCTCATCGGGGCTCCTCTACCAGTAGCAGTGTAGGAAGAGAGTCGCCTCGACGGCGCGCCACGGCTAGGACAGGATGGCGCTGGTGACGATGAGCACGCCCAGCGCGCACATCACGCAACCGCCGATCGAGCGCAATACCACCAGACGACCCGGCGAACCCGAGAGCCATTGCCGGGCCGTACCCGCGATCAGGCCCCACGTGGCGTCACTGCAGAAGGCCATCACGCTAAAGATGCAGCCGAAGATCACGAGCTGGAGCGTCACACTGCCCATGGTGCGGTCGACGAAGTGTGGAAAGACCGCCGAGAAGAAGACCAGTGACTTGGGGTTGAGTACGCCCACGGTGAAGCCTTGACGAACGATGTGCACGTTGGTGGGGCGCGTCTCCTCGCGCTCGGTCATCGCCCGAGCGTGAGCGTGACGATGGCGTAACGCGTCAAAGCCCAACCACAATAAATACAGCCCACCCGCGAGTTGGAGCACGATGGAAAAGGTCTTCGAACGAGCGAGCAATGGTCCGAGCCCGAAAGCCACCACCAAGGAGAGCAACAGCGTGCCGATGCTGTTGCCCAAGACGGTGAGTACCGCGACCGACCGGCCCCAGGCGACGCCACGCGCCAACGTGAACAGCACGCTCGGCCCCGGGACCATGATGATAAGTATCGAGGCGACAAAGAACTGCGCGAAGTGACTGGCGGTGATCACGCCTGCCACTTTCGCACGCACCAGTCGAGCGCGTTCAGACTCGCCCCGATACAAAAACCTATGGTCGCGGCGAAAAACGCGGTGCCGATACCGACGGTGCCACCGAGGAGCCAACCGATGATGAGCACCGTCACCTCAAGGGTGAGTCGCACGTAGACCACGCTCACCCCGAGTCGACGGTGCAGACTGGTCATAAGTCCGTCCCGGGGCCCCGGCCCGAGCCCGCAGGTCAGGTACAGCGCACTGCCGATTCCGATCAGCACGACCGCTCCCACCATGAAGCCGGCCTTCACCCAGTCGTCGTGCGGTTCTGACACGGTCGAGGACGTGACGTCGAGCACGTAGGCAATGATCACGAGGTTCGCGATGGTGCCAAAGCCTG
>JBEKWQ010000221.1:0-4535 GCA_049512875.1 Acidimicrobiales bacterium | reverse complement strand
CGGTCCTTGAACGACAGGCCCGCGGCCTCGTATTCTTCCTTCTGCCACCCGATGCCCACGCCGAGATCGAGGCGGCCTCCGCTCAACACGTCGAGGGTGGCCGTGGTCTTGGCCAGCACGACCGGCCGTCGCAGCGCCGCCAACAGGATCCCGGTGGAGAGACGGATCCTTGAAGTCATGCCGGCGATCACCGACAGGACCGTCAAGGGCTCGAGCCACTGGCCGTCGGGACCAGTTGGCTGCTTACCGCCGTCTCGACCACCGAGTTCACTCCTGGCGTACGCTTCAAGATTCTCGCCGAACACAACATGGTCCGACACCACGAGCTGATCGACACCGGCCCGGTCGGCCGCGATCGCACGATCGAAGAGATGGCGCCAACTTCCCGGATCCTCGATGGCCCAATTGTGGAGACCCAGCGCCAATTTAGGAGGGCTGACCTCGGTTATCTCGTCGTTCGACATGTCATCCTTCTCGCGATGCAATATGTGCGATGTCGACTTCTACAACCCAAGGAAGGAGGCCGCGTTGCCACCCAAGATCTTGTCCAACAGGTTTCCTGACAAGTCGTAGGTCTTGATGAACTCATCCTTGATGTCCAACGGTGCGAAGGGGAAGGCGCTAGCCCAAATGACCTGGTCCTGGAGAATCGTCTTAGCCGCCTCGATGAAAATGTCGGCGCCAGGAAGCGCGAAGTAGAGCGAGGGCTCCAAGTAGACGTTCTTCCTCCGATACGCCAGACCGATCAGTTCGGTGACTTGGGGGTAGCAGCCGTGCGACAAGAGGATCTTGAGGGTTGGAAAGTCCTCGGCCACGTGATCGATCGCGACGGGATCGCTCCAGTGTTGTCCGACGAGTGGGCCGACGGTGATGACCGCGGGCAATCCCAGTTCGGTGGCGACCTCGTAGAGCGGATACAGCTTGCGGTCATCGGCCTGCAGGTTGCGCAGGAACGGGTCGACCGCGATCCCTTTGAGACCGAGCTCCTCGAGGCCACGGTGAATCTCGCGCACCGATTCCCTCACCCCGGTAGCCGGGTCGGCGCTGGCAAAGCCGATGATGCGCTTGGGGTGCTGGCGCACGGTCTCGGCGATGTAGTCATTGTCGAGGCCGCCGTTCTTCCCGTCAAGAAAACGCTGGCGACCGGTGAAGACAATCTTGTCGATCCCGTGCGCGTCGAGCGATTTCACGAAGTCGTCCAGCGACGTTGCTTCAGGACTTTGATGACCCCAACGGTTGGTCCCCTTAGGTACCTTCCCGTCCGGAGACATTGCTTCTAACACCTTCTTGGTACCCGGTCGAACCCGGAAATCTATAACTGTTGCCATGGTTACTTTCCTTTCTCTTCCTCAACTTGAGGTTCTCGGTACTGCGTAAGACAGCTACATCGTTGATGCGAGGGCGATCCGGATGTCAAGAAGTAACTCAGGAGTTCGTCGAGCCCCTCCACTTGGAAAAATGCCGTTCCAGACGAACCAAGATCATGTTGAAGCTCAGTCCGATGATCGAGATGGTGAGTATGCCGGCATACATCTGGGGGATCTGGAAGTTCGTCTCGGACACGTTGATGAGAAATCCCAGGCCATTGGTGGCGCCCTGCAATTCGGCCGCCAACAGCACCAGGATCGACGTCGCCCCTGCAAGGCGTATTCCGGTGAATATCGTCGGTAAAGCGGCTGGCAGGAAGACCTTTTGAAAGAGTCGGAGTGGTCTAAGTCCCATGGATCGAGCGGACTTCACGAGTAACGGGTCAACGCTTCGCACGCCGCTGATCGTGTTGAGCAGCACCGGCCACGCGCAGGCGTAAAGGATGACGGAGATCTTGGAGACTTGACCAATACCCAAGGTGAGAATGAAGACCGGAATCAGCGCGAGGGCAGCGGTGTTGCGACAGAGCTCGAGCAAAGGGTTGAGGAAGACTCCGAGCTTTCGATACCAACCGATCAAGAGACCCAAGGGGATGAAGATGATCAGGGCTAAACCGAATCCGGTCATCGAGCGCTCCAAGCTCGCGCCTACGGCGCTCAGTAGTTCCCCATTTCTGAGCAGTCCCCACCAGGCCGCGACGACCCTGGAAAAGGGCGGGACGAATGTTGCGTTTATGACCCCCATCTTCGGCAGTATCTGCCATAAGCCGAAAAAGACCACGAGTACGGCCGTGTTCTTGAAGGTGGATCCCAACACCGTCTTGAGAGAGAACCTGGAGGTTTCGACGTGGTGCGTGACAGGTTCAGCGAGCACCGTTGGCACTTGCGCGTAGGTGGTCATCGACGCGCCCTCACGAGGTCGTCGCTTTGGGACTCCCATACGTCGCCCAAGGTGTGACGAATCGATTCCAACGACGAAGTGTCAGCCCCGCGTGAGCGTGCCTCCAGATCCGAAGTAGCTCGTCCTGGAGCGACTCGCGGGTCTGCGCGTCCAACGCGGCGAACGGCTCATCAAGCAAAAGGATGTCGGGCTCGTAGGCCAGGCTGCGCGCGATGGCCACACGTTGTTTCATGCCGCCTGACAGTTCGTGGGGATAGCGCCCTTCGAAGCCGTCGAGACCCACCAGTGAGAGGTACTCCTGCGCCCTAGCCCTTCTTTCTGATCTCGTAGAACGAGTCTTACCCTGCGCTTCGAGTCCGAACTCGACGTTGGCTCTGGCAGTTCGCCAGGGAAAGAGGGCGTACTGCTGAAAGACAATGGCCCGATCAAGGCCTGGACCGTCTACCGGTTTTCCATCGATCAGAATCTCGCCCGCCGACGGGGTCGTGAGGCCCGCCAAAAGATCGAGCAAGGTGGACTTGCCACAACCGCTCGGGCCCACGACCACCAAGAACTCCCCTGAGCGCACGTCGAGGTTGATGTCACTGAGAGCCGTGAAGACCTGCGTCGATCGTTTGTTCTTACCCGTGGGGCGAACGTCGAACTCCCTCGTCACGCCCCGCAATTGGATCTTCACCGTCACGATTGGGCGTAGGGGTTGAACTGATTGGTGTAGACCGACTTGAGTTCTACCTGGCCCGGTTGAATCTCACCCGTCTTCTGCAGCCACGTCGCGAAGGGTCTGAAGTCCGCGGAACTGATGACGCCGCCCTTCCTCGAAAGACCGTCCGCCTTCCAGAAGGCGAAGGCAGTGGCGTCGCTCGTTCGACCCTGCACAGTCAACCAAGCGACGTACTTATTGATCACCTGGGTGGTGCTGTGGTTTTGCGCCCAGACAATCGCCTTGGCCACGCCGGCGACGAACTCCTTCACGGTATCCGGGTTGGCCTTAATGAAGGAGTCGGTAAAGACAATGCCGCAGGTTCCGATGAGCCCATAGAGGGTGTTCTCAGATACGAGGGCGCGCAACGACGTCTGACTCTGCGCCTGGGCGATGGCCGTGCCCACGAGATAGCCGGCGCTCACCGTGCCCTGAGAAAGCGAGGCGATCTCCGAAAGTCCGGTGAGCGACACCGTCGTGACCGAAGACGGGCTGATGCTGTTGTCCTCCAGGTATGTGTCTACCGTCGAACCGGCGAGAGTGCCCGGGCTATAGGCCACTGTCTTTCCCACCAGTTGACTCGCCGAAGTAATAGGGCTGTTGGTAGGAACGTAAATCCCTCCTGCGGCCAGGCCATCGTCGCCGAGATAGTCGATGACCGACTTGATCTTCACTCCGGCCGCCACGGCGGAGATGATGCCGCCATTGAACGAGGCCGCGAAATCAAGGTCGCCAGCCGCCAACGCTTCAATCTCTTGTGGGCCGTTTTGATCCTCACCAACGACATCGAGTTTGAGGCCCTTGAGATAACCCAGACTCTCCGCCAATTCAGGAAAGTTCAGGATGGTAGGAAAAGGTTCGTAGCGAAGCGTCGTCACTTCGGCGCTCTTGGACTTCGAGGCGGCCGCGGCGTTTGACACGTTGACCAAGGCCGCTCCCACAGACGAGCACACCAACGTGCAGGTGAGGACGAGTGAAGGTAGGCGGCGAAATGGAGAGGGGCGAAACGTCATAAAAAGTGGCCTTTCTGGAGGGAAATTCCCTTGCAATCTGCAATTTCTACAATGCTAATGGAATTAGTCAGGTATTGTCAAGTCAATACGGTTCCTCAGGCAAAATTTCTCATAACTCACGTGCGAGTGTTATCCGCATGCGACGCGATTTCAATAGATTTAGGCCGACGAAATGACAACAAACATGAGGCCAAGCCGAGCGATGTTCAAGTGGACGGAGTTCGCAGAGTCGAGTAAATGCTCATCCGGCAGAATGACTCGCCGAAATTCACGCTCGAAACTCGATGTAGTACGAATGGATATCGGGCCTCGTACCGGTAGGTGCGCGGACGGAATGGATCTCACCTCGCGAATATCTCTCAGTCACTTAAGCGAGGTGAACCGCCCATCGAGCTCGGCACCATTTTCGTTGACATTGGTCCCAAGGACACCTCGCGGAACGTGATGGCCGATCCTGAACGCAACGAGTCGCGTGCCATGGAATCGAATAGGGAAGGCACGTGGTTCTTTCTATGACGCGGCGCCCGCCTTCGTCGCTTCCGGTACTTCGACCA
>JBEKWQ010000220.1:0-2575 GCA_049512875.1 Acidimicrobiales bacterium | reverse complement strand
CTCCCCCTCTCGGCGCACTCGCGCACGGCAAAAGATTGCCACACGGGTACTCTCATCTCAAGAGCTTTCTGGCGTGCGGACCTCCCGCGTAGAGCCCGCGGCGTCACAAATTGGTCAGATATCTAAACAATTAGGACCCCTTCTGGCGAGGCCCAGTTAAGGTGAACGAATCGGACCAGTCGCCCATCTCGAGCCGCCCGAACGGTACGCACCGTCCCGTCGTTCAGGGACCTCACAGAACGATGCTTAGGAACCGCAGCGTCCGAGCGTCGCGTTCGACCCCGAACGATTTCGCTCGCAGCCTCTTCGCGCCCCTGCCGAATCGATACAACGTCCTGGCGCAAGTCCTCTCCTTCGGCCAGGACCGGCGATGGCGAATCGCGATGGTCGATCACGTCGTCGGCGTCAAACCCCAGCTCGTGCTTGACGTGGCCTGTGGCCCGTGCGCCGTCACCAAACGAATCGCGAAGAAGACGTCCGCGCGAATCATCGGGGCTGACCTCAGCGAAGACATGTTGCGCGCGGGCCAAGAAAACGTTCGTCGAAGCCATCTGGAGGACCGTATTGCGCTCGTCCTGGCCCGGGGTGAGCAACTTCCCTTCCCCGACGCTACGTTTGACGCCCTGACGTTCACCTACCTCTTGCGTTACGTGAGCGACCCCGAAGCCACGATCCGCGAACTCGCGCGCGTGGTCAAACCTGGTGGTTCCGTCGCGAACCTCGAGTTCGCCGTACCGCAAAACTTCGGTTGGCGAATCGCGTGGTGGTGCTACACGCGCTGGATCCTGCCAGTGGCGGGCTACCTGATTGGTGGCAAGGGTTGGTGGGACGTCGGGCGATTCCTCGGTCCGAGCATTTCCAAGCACTACCAGCGCTACTCGGTTGACTGGACGTTACGCGCGTGGGAGCACGCGGGGATCGAGCACGTCGAGTTCCAACCAATGAGCCTGGGTGGTGGTCTCGTCATGTGGGGATACCGCAAGGGCTGACGTGGCGAGTTCTCCACACACTCCTGGTATCGAGGGGCCGGCGTTCTACGCCCAGCCCCGGTTACTCCACCGACGTCGAAGTCGTGATTGGTGGACCTTGTTGCATCCTCCCTACACGCTGTGCCACCTCTCTTTTGTGGTGGTGGGCGCCTGTCTCGTGGGTCCAGTGAATTCACTCACGTTGTGGATGACCGCCCTCGCCTTCTTCCTGGCGGTCGGTGTTGGTGCCCACGCGCTCGATGAATTTCACGGCCGACCCTTGCGTACCGAGATACCAGATTGGCAACTGAAGGCCGCCGCCCTGTTTGGCGTGGGCGGCGCCGTCGCCGTGGGGATCGTTGGTGCCGTTACGAGGAACGGCTACTTGGGGCTCTGTATTGTCGTCGGGATCTTTCTCGCGCTCGGATACAATCTTGAACTCTTTCAGGGACGCTTACACACTGACGTTGCCTTTGCGCTCGGGTGGGGATCATTTCCCGTCCTTACCTCCTACTTTGCCCAGCACGCGACCATAAGTTTTGCGGCTCTCGTCGCCGCGATCTTTGCGGCCCTCATCGCGGGGACGCAACGTGAACTCTCGACACCCGCGAGGAACTTGCGGCGACGTGTTTTACACGTGGAGGGCGTTCAAGTCAATCACGATGGCTCTACCGCTCAGATCACCAAGGAAGTTCAACTACAACCACTCGAACGTGCGTTGCGACTGCTCTGCTTTGCGTCGGTGGCGATTGCGGTCTCCCTCGCGTGCTCGCGCTACCACGTGCTTTAACCTCTCAACTCCACGTCGGTAGCCAACTCGTGCGAAACGACCTGGGACGAAAGTCACATTTATTGCGCCGCCGCAGTTCAGACTCATACTCGTCATCGATTATTTCGTGTGCGTACTGCATAATCCGAGTGCGTTGCACCCGACGTTCCCGATGAACCGACGTGCGCTCAGGCGTTAGGTCGGCGACGAAGCGAGTACATTCGATTCGGAGGTGTGAGATGAGTTCGGGCGACACCGCATGGATTCTGGTCAGTGCAGCACTGGTGCTTTTCGTGACCGTTGGCCTCGCCTTCGTTTCATCGAATGATGTCGCGGAACCGTCCCAGTGAAAGCCCCTCGCGACGATGCAGCGACCCGCGACCAGTTCGCCGATCGGCCACTACTGGTGTTCTGGGAGATGACCAAGGCGTGTCAGTTGGCGTGCTTCCACTGTCGAGCCAACGCCCAGTGTGACAGGGGTCCTGAAGAACTCTCCACTGACGAGGGGCGCGCACTCATCGACGAACTCGCCGCCGCCGGACGACCTCGTCCGATCCTCATCCTGACCGGTGGCGACTGTCTCATGCGCGACGACATCGTCGAACTCGCCCATTACGCAAAGCAACGGGGTGTGCCCCTAGCCATTGCGCCCTCGGTGACGCCTCGACTCACCACTGAGACGTTGCGACGTCTACGGAGCGAAAGCGTCAAGAGCGCCTCGCTGAGTCTCGACGGCGCGACTCCCGAGACTCACGACGGCGTGCGAGGGGTGTCGGGTCACTTCACTTCCACGCGTCGCGCGATTAGGCAACTGAAGGATCTCGGCTACACCGTCCAA
>JBEKWQ010000219.1:0-2589 GCA_049512875.1 Acidimicrobiales bacterium | reverse complement strand
GCAAGGTTGAGTCGCGGGAATGGTCGCTGAACTTCCCACCGAAGGTGCCGTCACGAGTCCTGCGAACAAGAGCACGCTCAAAAGAGGTAGCAACAATCGCCAACGTTTCATGAGAACATCATGGCAGGAATTCGATTCAAAGACCAGGAAATCTGCCAAACTCTGCTGCTTGGGTCCTCGAACGACGGACCTACGGAACGCGTAGAAAATGCTGGGTCTTCATGCGAAGCGTCTCGTCCGCCATGTCTTTATCGAGGTGATGAGCCAGCGTCGTCGGCTCGTCTCGCCGCACGACCAAGCCGTCGAGCACGATCGTCAAATAGCGCCGCCAAAGGTCGGGAGCGACTTGATCAGTCATACAACTGAGCGAGCTGATCATCATTTCGAGAATCGCGAAGTCGGCGCCCACCACGTCATTTCGCAGATAACCGTCACGCTGTGCTCGCTCGATCAACAGAGCGATCGCAGGCGCGATCCGGCATTTCACGCTCTCCATGCGTTCGCGGGCGTAGGGCGTGCCTACGACGATGTCGCGTAGCCCTCGGTTCGCGCACTGACGTTGCAGCGCTTCTTGCAAGAACCAGACCAGGCCGTCCCAGGAGTTCTCCGCCTCGTAGGCGCTCAGGGCGATCGTCGCGATCTCGTCGACCGCGTTCTCGAAGAGCGCGCCAATCAAGGTGTCCTTATCGGGAAAACGGCGATAGACGGTACCGACCCCGACACACGCCTCCTGGGCGACTTCGTCAAGGGTCGCGTCCAAACCTCGCCGGGCGAATACGGTGGCGGCGGCGGCCAGAATCTTCTCGCGATTGCGGACCGCGTCAGCCCTCAACGGCCGGCATTTCGTATCCGTCTTGTTCATGACTACCCCTTCTTTTGCCATGGTACACGCTTTTTGAAATAAATGGAACAATGGGCTCCACATATCGCTATACTATTTTCCAAGTGGAGTTACTGTCTCCGTTTATCCCCCTGGAGGTCGAAATGTCAGTCGAAGAACTACCTGAACTCTTAGAGCCAAGTCTCGAGATCGAAACCGAGGACGAGAAGTACCACCGCCGCAGGTGGTGGATACTGGCCGTCATCGGCATCGCCCAGCTGATGGTGATCTTGGACGGCACGATCGTCAATATCGCCCTGCCTACGGCGCAACACGCGCTGCACTTTTCCAACTCTGACCGCCAGTGGATTGTCACCGCGTATTCGCTCGCCTTCGGTAGCCTCCTTCTCCTCGGTGGTCGGATTTCTGACTACATCGGTAGGAAGAATGCCCTCATCACCGGACTCGCGGGCTTCGCGCTGGCGTCGGCGCTCGGTGCCGCGTCGGTGAACTTCACGATGCTCGTCATCGCCCGCACGGTCCAAGGTGCCTTTGGCGCACTGTTGGCTCCGGCGGTCCTTTCGCTGCTCACGACGACCTTCACCAATCCTGACGAGCGGGGCAAGGCCTTTGGTATCTACGGGGCCATCGCAGGTGCCGGTGGTGCACTAGGGCTCTTGCTCGGCGGCATCCTTACCTCCTACGCCTCGTGGCGCTGGACGCTCTTGGTGAATTTGATCTTCGCCGCCGTGGCGGTCGCCGGAGCGCTCGCGTTCCTTCGTCGCGACCGTGGTACCGACCACGACCCGTTGGACTGGCGAGGTGTGCTGACCGCCACCACTGGTCTGTTCGCCTTGGTGTTCGGATTTTCACACGCCGAGACGACGTCATGGACCAATCACTACACGATTGGTAGCTTCGTCGTCGCGGTCGTGCTCCTGACCTCCTTTTTCCGAATCCAGACACGCCAGGACCACCCGCTGCTGCCGATGAGGGTGGTCCTTGACCGCAACCGCGGTGGTTCGCTCATCGCGATGCTCATCGCGGGATCAGGTATGTTCGGCGTCTTCCTCTTCTTGACCTATTACTTGCAAGAGACACTCGGTTTCAGTGCGGTCCTGACCGGCGTTGCGTTCCTACCCATGGTCGTCTCACTGTCGATCACGGCCCAGTTGTCGAACATCGTGCTGCTTCCCAAGATCGGACCTCGCCCCCTTATCCCCGTCGGGATGCTGATGTCCGCAGGCGCCCTGATCATGCTCACCCACCTGGGGATTTCGAGCTCGTACCTCACGAGCGTCTTCCCGGCGCTGGTGGTGCTCGGTCTTGGCATCGGCCTCGTCTTCGCTCCCGCGATCAACACCGCGACCGCGGGAGTTGAACCCCACGACGCGGGTGTCGCGTCCGCTTCAGTGAACACCTCCCAGCAAGTCGGTGGCTCGATTGGTACGGCGTTACTCAATACGTTGGCGGCGAGTGCGGCGGCGTCGTTCCTCATAGGAAAAGCACCCACCAAACTCAACGTCGAACTGGCCAACGTGCACAGTTACACGTCCGCCTTCCGCGACTCGGCCTTCATCTTTCTCTTGGGCGCGGTCCTCACGGCCCTGATCCTGCGCTCAGGCGCACCCAAGAGTCCCGAGACCGCCTCCCCCTCCGGCGTCCATTGACCGATTCCGCGGTCGGCCAGTACGGCCGACCGCGGAACATGTTCGCCCGAGGGCCCCGGTGACCGGTTGTGTCGGCGAAGAACGATGTCACCAAACGAT
>JBEKWQ010000218.1:0-2610 GCA_049512875.1 Acidimicrobiales bacterium | reverse complement strand
CCCTCGAGATCGAGCACCAGTTCGACCTCATCCGCTCACTCTGTGAGGTCCTGCACATTCCCGTGCACGGCGTGCCGCAGTTCGAGGCCGACGACGTGCTCGCGACCCTCGCCAGTTGGGGACGCGACGCGAAGATCCCCGTCGTGGTCGTTTCTGGCGATCGTGACACCTTCCAACTCGTCCAGGACCCCTTCATCAAGGTCCTCTACAACCGACGAGGCGTCTCGGACTACTCGCTCTACGACGAAGCGGGAATCTTCGAGCGTTGCGGGATCGAACCACAGCGCTACCAGCTGCTCGCCGCCTTGCGCGGGGACACCTCGGACAACCTACCCGGGGTGCCCGGCGTGGGCGAGAAGACGGCGGCGAAGCTCTTCGCCCAGTACCGGGACTTCGACGACCTCTACCAGCACCTCGACGACCTGACACCCAAGTTGCGCGAGAATCTCGCCAGCTACGAGGACCGGGCCCGCAACAACGCGATGGTCATGACCCTGGTGCGTGACGTACCGCTCGACTTCACGCTCGCGGACCTCACGATGGGTGGTTGGAAACGAGAGGAAGTCGCCGCCTTCTTCGACCGCTTCGAAATGAACGCCATGCGCACGAGATTCGAGAAGTTGATGCGCGACGGTCTCTTCGGCGAACCCGACGCCGCCACTGTGGTGGCCCCGGCGCCCGCGGCCTCGGCGAAGGCCGCGCCGGCGATCAAGGTCGCGAGCTCGCTCGCGGACGTCGTGAAACCCAAGGGCGCCTACGTGCTCGCCTACGCGAGGGGACGCGTGGCGGTGCTCGACGGCGCGAGTGGTCGCGTGGCGCTCGCGAGTGAGGCGGAGTTCTTTGACGTCGCGCGCGACTGCTCGCTCTGCGGCCACGACCTCAAAGAGCTCTACCGCCACGCGAGCGAGGCGGGCGTGACCTTGCCCGAGCCCACCGACGACACCTCGATCATGGCGTTCCTGGTGGACGCGACGAGCGGCCAGTACGAACTCGCCGACGTCGCCCAGCGTTTCCTTGGCGAACGCATCGCCGAGAACGCGCGCTCGCTCTTTGACGAGACCTCCGACGACGAGACCCTCGTGCGCGACGCCCAGGTCACCGCTCGACTTCGTGACGTGCTGCGCGCCGAGATCACCCGTTGGGAGCTCGACTTCGTCTACGAGCAGGTCGAATTGCCGCTCGTGGCGGTGCTGGGACGCATGGAGGCACGGGGCATCTGCGTGGACGTGGCGATGCTGCGCACGATCAACGACGAGTTCGCCAAAGAAGCGACCGCGCTCGACGCGAAGATCCAAAAGGTCGCCGGTCACGAGTTCAAGGTCAATTCGCCCCAGCAACTACAGACGGTGCTCTTTGACGAGTTGGGGCTCACCGCCGTCAAGAAGATCAAGTCCGGCTACTCGACCGACGCGGCGAGCCTCGAGGCGATCCAAGACGAACACAAGATCGTGGCGTTGATCCTGCGCTACCGCGAGGTGGAGAAACTACGCAGCACCTACGGGGCGCCCCTCATCGACGCGGTCGGCCCCGACGGCAAGATCCACGCCGAGTTCCGCCAGACCGTCGCGCGCACCGGGCGGCTCTCCTCGGAGAACCCGAACCTGCACAACATCCCCGTGCGCTCCCAAGAGGGCCGCCGACTGCGCTACGCCTTCGTGCCGAGTCCGGGTTGGTTGTTGTGCGTGGCGGACTACAACCAGATCGAACTGCGCATCCTCGCGCACCTCAGTCAAGACAGCGGGCTGCTCGCGGCCTTCGCCTCGAACGAGGACGTGCACCGCACCATCGCGGCGTCGGTGTTCGGGCTGAGTCCGGGGGACGTGAGTCACGAACAGCGCGAACAGGCCAAGGCCGTCTCCTACGGACTCGCCTACGGCATGGAGGCCTACGGGCTCAGCCAACGCCTCGGCGTGCCCGTCTCGTCGGCCAAGGAGATCATGGACAAGTACTTCACGGGCTTCCCGTCGCTGCGCGCCTATATGGACGCCACCATCAAGGACATTCGCAACAAGGGCTACTCGCGCACCGAGTTCGGACGCATCCGTCCGTTTCCCGACCTCGCCACCGCGGTCGGTCCCCAGCGTCAGGCGGCCGAGCGCCAGGCGATGAACGCGGGCATCCAGGGTCTCGCCGCGGACGTCTTTAAGTCGGCCCTCGTTCGTCTGGACCGCGAGTTGACTGACGCGGCCCTCGAGGCCCGTTTGATCCTCCAGGTCCACGACGAGGTGCTCGTCGAAGCGCCGCCTGGCGAGAAGGATCGCGTCGAGGGCATCATCCGTGACGCCTTGACCAACGCGGCCCAACTGAGCGTGCCGCTCGAAGTGTCGCTCTCGTGGGGCGAGAACTGGGCGGCCGCCAAGGGCTAGGGACCCAAAAGCCGGATGATAGGGTTGACACCTGGGTTTGCACCGGCGACCCAGACCCTTTATTGCCTAGAGGACCCCGGTGTGGTCGTATGAAAGAAGTACGCATGGCGGACGGCACGAGCCTCCTTTCCTCCCAGCAAATGGGAACCTTCGACGCCGACGGGCAGTACGTCCCGCGCGTCATCACCGAAGACGACATGGTCGGCACCGACCTCGCCACCCTGGTGGGCGACAGCGTGCTCGA
>JBEKWQ010000217.1:2637-3807 GCA_049512875.1 Acidimicrobiales bacterium | reverse complement strand
TCGTCATTCACGACGAACGAATGGCGAAAGCTCTACAGCATGTTCGGCTTCATCGTCGCGCTGCACGTGGTCGGATTCACTCTGCTCATCATCGCTTCGAGCGAACGTTACGGCGTTGGAAGCGGCAAGATGCTCGGCGTAGGAACTGGTGTGCTTGCTTATACGTTGGGCATGCGGCATGCGTTTGACGCCGATCACATCGCCGCCATCGATAACACGACGCGAAAGTTGATGTCCGAAGGAAAGCGTCCGATGTCCGTCGGGTTCTTCTTTTCCCTGGGTCACTCGACCGTGGTCTTTGCGTTGACCGTCCTGCTGGGTCTTGGTGCGCGCGCCCTCGGTTCGCAGGTCGCAAATTCTAAATCAGGACTGCACCATTACGGCGGACTTATCGGGACGATTGTGTCCGGTGGCTTCCTCTACATCATCGCGACACTCAACGCGATAATTCTCTTTGGCATTCTGCGGCTCTTCGTTCAAATGCGCGAAGGCCGATTTGACGACTCCGAACTCGAGAAGCACCTCAACGCGCGCGGCTTTATGATGCGATTCTTCGGTCCTCTCGCTCGCTCGGTGGACACCTCATGGAAGATGTACCCCATCGGCGTGCTCTTCGGCCTTGGCTTTGACACTGCCACTGAGATTGCGTTCCTCGTACTTGCGGGAACGTCGGTCGCCGCCGGGCTTCCGTTCTGGGCCATCCTGTCACTGCCGCTCTTGTTTGCGGCCGGTATGTGCTTGCTCGATACCATCGATGGTTCCTTTATGAACTTCGCGTACGGATGGGCTTTCTCCAAGCCGGTTCGAAAGGTGTATTACAACATCGCTATCACCGGTCTTAGTGTTTTCGTCGCCTTCTACATCGGTACGCTCGAATTGATGCAGGTGTTGGCCGGAGAATTGAACCTGAAAGGTGGACTGTGGTCATACGCCGCCGCCTTTAACATCAACAAGGCGGGCTTTGTCATCGTTGGCATCTTCGTTGCCGTCTGGAGTTTCGCCCTTCTCTTTTGGCGATACGGTCGAGTCGAACAACGTTGGGAAGAAGCTGCGTTTAAGGCCCAGGTCGCGAGGGGCGAGCGGCCGAACTTGCATTCGGCGGGCATCGAACTAGGTGCGGTGCACGCGCCCTTTACTATTGACGAGGAATGAACTCAGCCAACCTGGTCC
>JBEKWQ010000217.1:0-2626 GCA_049512875.1 Acidimicrobiales bacterium | reverse complement strand
CGCGACGACCTTGAGGCAGAGTGTCTCGTCGGCGCCTTCAAAGATCGATAACACCCGAGCATCCACGAAGTAACGACTTACCGCGTACTCCTCGGCGTAACCCATGCCGCCGTGGATTTGCATTGCTTCTCGGGTCACCCATTCAGCGGCGCGACACACGTAGGCCTTGGCCATGGAGGCTTCCATCGCGCCTTCACCGTTACCCATGAGGCGCGCCACCTGCAGAGAGAATTGCCGTGAACACTGGATGATCGCGGCCATGGTCGCGAGCTTGACCCTCGTGAGTTCGTAGTTGATGATCGGCTCACCGAAGACGACTCGGTGACGCGCGTACTTGAGGGCGGCCTCGTAGGCGGCTTGCATGACCCCCACGGCGCGCGCCGCGGTCTGGATCCGGCCGTTTTCGAAGCCAGCCATCTGTAGGTAGAAACCCTTTCCGAGACCCTCGTCGCCTCCGACCAGGTTCGCGTCGGGAACGAACCAGTTGTCGAAGCTGAGTTCGTAGGAGTGCATGCCCCGGTAGCCAATCGTGTCGATGGGCCGCCCCTCGAGCCGACCGTTGGCGTCGTGGCGTCCTTGTCCGGGGGCGTCTTGGGTGAAGACGAATCCGTGGCCGTCGCCCTGAGGTTTCTCGACGAGGAACAATGACAAACCGCGGTGGGTCTTGGACCGGTCCGGATCGGTCCGGGCGAGCAACATGAGCACGTGGGCGCGCGCGGCGAACGTGCACCATGTCTTTGCTCCGTTGATCAACCAACCACCTTCAGTCTTGGTGGCCGCGGTGTAGAGACCTGCGACGTCACTGCCGAAGTCGGGTTCGGTGACGGCCACGGCGGCGAGGATCTCGCCCGAGGCGACGAGTGGCAGCCAGCGTTTCTTCTGTTCGGGCGTTCCACCGTTCACGAGGGCGCGGGTCAAGATCTCGGGTCGGGTGATCAGTGACCCACCCGAACCCAAGCTGCCCCAGGAGAGTTCCTCGGTCGCGATGACCATGCCGAGGTACTCCGACTCGCCGCCGGTGGCGAACCCGCCGAACTCTTCGGGTACCGACAGACCGAAGCCCCCCAGTTCGCTCAGCCCGCCGATGACCGACTCGGGGATGTCTTCGTTGTTTCGGTGCACGTGCTCGGCGTGAGGACGGACTTGTTCGGCGGCGAAGCGGTGGAACATGTCAGCGACCATTTGAAAATCTTGATCAAGGTGGCGATCCCCGGGCGACTCGGCGAGCGTGGCCAGAAACTTCGGATCACGGTAGGTCGCGACAAAAGTCGAGAAGGGCTCGAACCAATCCTTCGAAGCCCCCCAAAGGGCTTCGCGACCGAGCACGCGTTGAGCGAGGTCACTCAGGGCCAATGCGAGGAACGCCAAGGTCAGGTCTGCTTCGTTATCACCGTGGGCCGCGTACGTGAGACACGCGCGCGCGGTCGCCACGGCGCTCGAGGCGTGAGCGATGTCGTAGGCGAGCGTCTCGTTCTCGTCGATTCCTCCACGCTGGGCGAGTTGCTTCAGCGCCGCGTCGATGATGAATTGAGCGTTATCGATCAGGAGCGCCGCGCTGTCGAGGTCTCGGGATGTTGTTGGCACAGTTGGAATTTACTGGTTCTTTGCGGTACTCGCGGGCGACGTAGGCTGAGCGCATGAACGTGACCATGCTCCTCGCGGACTCGGCCCAGGTGGCGGACGGCAAGTTGTACATCCTGGGCGGTGGATGGTCCGTGACCGGACCCGAACCGGTTCCCTCGGCGGTCGCCATCAAGGTGGCGGTCGATTGGCACGAGTTCAATTCGCCCCACCACTGGGAGTTGATTCTCGAGGACGCGGACGGCAAGTTGGTGCAGTTCGAGACGCCCGAAGGAACCCAGACCATCGAGGTCCGCGGCGACTTCTCTACCACGACACCCGACGACGTGCCTCAGGGCACACCGGTTGACGTGCCGATCGCGGTGAACTTCGGACCGATTCCCCTGGCGCCGGCGTCGCGCTTCACCTGGCGCATGGTCGTGGACGGGGAGTCGCTGCCGGGGGCGTCGGTCTCGTTTACGACGCGTCCGCGAGTCGAGGCAACGACACCCGACGGAAACTAGCGCGGTCGGCAAGACTACGGCCATGACAATTTTTGATCGACCATTCGGGCGTTACTTCGAAGACTTTGAAGTGGGCGACGTGTACAAGCACTGGCCGGGCAAGACCATCACCGAGGCCGACGACCATCTCTTCTGCATGATCACAATGAACCACCATCCCCTTCACACCAACGCGTGGTTCGCCGAACACGAGAGCGTGCACAAGAAGAACGTGGTGGTCGGCAACCTCGTGTACTCCCTCGTCCTGGGCATGAGCGTGCCCGACGTGTCTGGTTCGGCGATCGCGAACCTCGAGGTGGAGACGTTGATCCATCGACACCCGACGTTCCACGGTGACACGATCTATGCCGAGACCCGTGTGCTCGAGAAGACTCCCTCGACGTCAAAGAACGATCGCGGCATCGTTCTCGTCGAGACCAAGGGCTTCAACCAGGAAGGTCTCGAAGTCTGCTACTTCCGTCGCAAGGTCATGGTCTGGAAACGTGACGCCGCTCCGCAACGTCAGCGCCCCTACGGTGACAACGTCTGGGAGTGAGGACCTT
>JBEKWQ010000216.1:0-2632 GCA_049512875.1 Acidimicrobiales bacterium | reverse complement strand
ATGTTCTCTTGTTGTTTGGCTCGGTGACCCAGCTGCTCTGAACTGATGACCAGGGACGTGACGAGTCGCTTGACGTCCCATTCGAAAGGTCCAGTCTCAGTCTCGTCAAAGTCATTGACGTCAAAGACCAGCTGACGCTCGGGAGAGGAAAATATTCCGAAGTTCGACAAATGAGCGTCGCCACAGATCTGGACCTCGAGGTCGGTGCTGGCTCCCCGAGCCAGATCGTCAGCCATGAGCAACGCCGCACCGCGATAGAAGGCGAGGGGACTTTCGAGCATCCGCTGGTAACGGATGGGAAGAAGTGACGCCACGCGATGCTCACCTTGGGCGATGAGCCGACCCACGGCGTCGTACTCGGCGGGACGCTCGGCGAACTGTCCAAGGGACTGGCGTGGCGTGCGCTCCCTCGTATCGCGGCCCTTGGCCTTGCGCTCCTCGACACCCATGCGCTCCGTGATCATCGGAGATTCACCGTGGCGGGTGTGAGCGATCGAGGCTGGCGACGTTCACCGACTCTGGTGACGATGATCAGCCCGATCATCAGATCCATGACGAGCACGCATCCCGGGAACAGGACGCCGGCGGTCGTGAAGTGCCGCAAGGTCAGCAGCGTGATGCCGCAATTAAGGAAACCCATGAAAAAGACCCGCGGGGACTCGCTCGCCGGCGCGAGCCACGATTTGCGCACCGTGGGCAACGCGGCGACCTGATCGGCGGCGACGAAGGAAATTAAGGCAACCGTGGGTTGATTGACAACGGCCCAGAACAGGAGACCGACGAGGGAGATGGCACCGCAAAACACGTCGAAACGACCTATCTTCCAGACGCTGTGGGGATTCTTGAACGACGCGACGATCACGACGCACGGCACGAAGCCGAGCATCAACGTCATCACCGAGGCGAGTCCTACGTGCTGTTGGATCTCGACCACGAAGCCAAGGATCCCCTCGAGTCCCCAGAGCCCCCACGTCACCCGGTTCGGCGACGTCGCACCGCGCAGGGTGTCGCGAAGATAACCGTACGCGCCGATCAGGGACAAGAACGCGGCGAGAAAGACGAAGCGCGAGTCAATCATCCACCAAGTCTGCCCCGTTTACGTTGGATCGTCACGCGCTCCTCGTTTCAGGTCAAATTACGGGTCAAGTAGCCTCGGCGTTTGTGGACGCCCGGAGCTTTCTCGAAATGTCACGCCTCGCAGACGACACCTGGCGGTTCAAGGTCACCGAACGACTCATGACGCCAGGAAAATTCCTCTTCGGAGGCTGCGGTCTCGCCTCGGGTCTCGTCGCCCTGGAAGAGGCCAGCGGGCGGGCGACCGTGTGGGCGACCGCCCAGTACCTCTCCTACGCGCCGCTCGGCGCAGAGGTCACCGTCAAGACCGACCTCGCCGTCGTGGGGACCCGCGTCACCCAGGCGCGCGCCACGACCTGGTGCGAAGGGCGCGAAGTGCTCACCGTGAACGCCGCTCTGGGCACTGGCGAGCTCTCCGCCCCCACTCCTTGGGTCACGATGGCCAAGGTCGCCGCGCCCGAGGACTGCCCCCCGCGCATCATGCCCAAGCGATTCGATAACTCCATCTTTAATCACGTCGAGACGCGAATCGCACTGGGACGATCCTTCACCGACATCGACGGTACTCCCGGTTCACCGATTTCCGCGCTCTGGGCTCGGGTGCCGGGTCATTTCGAGCCTTCGGCCGCGACCCTCGCCATCTTCGGCGACTACGTGTCTGGCGGCGCCACTCAGCCCTTGGGCAAGAACACGATGGGGCGAAGTCTCGACAACACGATTCGCGTCGCGACGCTGGAGCCAACCGAGTGGGTTCTGTGCGAGATTCACATGCACGCGCTCAGCAAGGGATTCGGACAAGGCACCGCGTTCCTCTGGAGTCGGACTGGGACGTTGCTCGCCACCGCGAGCCAATCTATTGCCGCGAAGCTCTGGGAGCTCGAAGGTTGAAGCTGGCCCTGGTGTAGATTGGAACCCCTTAGGGGCTATAGCTCAGTCGGTTAGAGCGCGTCACTGATAATGACGAGGTCGTAAGTTCGATTCTTACTAGCCCCACCATTGGCTGGATTGCGACGGTAGATGGTTGACACGTGACCTTCACCCGATGCTGGACAAAACAACAGCTGCTGCTTTACACAACAACAGCAGACCCTGAGACCGGCCGACCACTGACCTCCACTGAAGTTCGAGGAGGTGACCGGTGGTTAAGGAGATCAACAATTTGGAGCAGCGCTACGACGCCGTGCTCATGTTCATCAAGGATGGACTGCGTCAGTGAAGTAGCGGCCGAAGTGAAAGTGTCTCCACAGACCCTTTACAAATGGATGGCCGATTACGAAGCGGGAGGTCTCGAGGGGTTGGCCGGCCGCTCGGAACGACCCTAATGGTGCGTTACCGTCGTAGGCGGGGACCTGATGAACGCGATCGGGCAATGACCATCGATGAACACCGAATGAGAGTCGCCACACTGATGCGCGAACTGGGTCACGACTTCGTGGTAAGCGAGCTCGACGAAACGCAACTGGACCAGATCAGCGCTCACCTCGAAGAACTCCACCGCATCGTCGCTCAGGGCGGACGCCGAACGCGGGTGGTGGCGAATGGTGCACTGGGTAAATTC
>JBEKWQ010000215.1:0-2647 GCA_049512875.1 Acidimicrobiales bacterium | reverse complement strand
AGCAGATAGAAGAGCAGTGCGATGAGGCGGTGCGACCAGTGATTGCTGCGAGCAGAGACCTGGTTGTGGCTAAGCATCGACGCCAACTGCACCACCACCACCACGGCGCTCAACACCTCAATGACCGAATCCGCGCCGAAGGCAATGAGCGCGAAGGACGACGCCACGAGTCCGCTGATGAGAGCAGCGATGGCTTCGAAGACCGCCATCCCCACGCTGAAGGTCTCGAGAACGACCGCCCGGCCCGCTGAGGGATCATGTCGCACCGGTGCTTCGGTCATGAGACCTACCCTACGAGCAACTCTCAACCGAACGTCTCTGGTCCGAGCGCCACTTTGATGAAGGCTCTGACTCATCCTTGACCCTTCACTCTTGAAGCGAGAGCCACCTCTCTTCGGCGATACTGAGTGCTGCCTGTACCGTCGCGAGTTCCTGGGCCAACAGCGCCTGTTTCTGATAATCATCGGAGGCGAGGATCTTGTCCCCGAGCGTCTTACGCCGCCTCTCGAGACGGGTCATCTCTTTTTCCGCGTCGCGCAACTGGCGACCACGAGGAATGGTCGTCGCCGACGACGAAGCGGGTAGAAAATTGCTGCTCGCGGAACCGATCGCGACCGAGCGCAGGATCCACGCGTCGATTCCTCCCGGCACGTCGCGAAGAGTCCCGTCCGCGTTGATCTCGATGAGACGATCGGTCGTTCGACTGAGGAACGTTCGATCATGTGACACCACGACCACCGTGCCCGACCACTGGCGAAGGAACTCCTCGACGAGGCGGATTGTCTCGAGGTCAAGATCGTTCGTCGGCTCGTCGAGCAAGAGGACGTTGGGACGGTCCACTAGGGCGAGCAAGAGCTGCAGACGACGTCGCTCCCCTCCCGACAACTCTCCCGCCTTGAGCAAGGTCTGGGAACCAGTGAACCAGAAACGTTTCATGAGCGCGAGGTCGCTCAAGGATCCGGGTTCCCCTTGACGTCCGGCGACGAGTTCCTGGACCGTCTTCGTGACGTCAACGTCGCTGCCTTGTTCGAAGTAGGAAGTCACGACCGTCGGACCGCGTTTAATGGTGCCCGTCGTGGGAGCCCGGCGCTGGTCGAGTAAGTCGAGCAACGTCGATTTTCCTGCGCCGTTGGGACCCACGACGCCGACTCGATCGCCTGGACCCAAATCCAGGTTCACGTCCACCAACACCGAAGCTCCTCCGCCATAAGAGAAATTGACGTGGTGCGCCTTGATTACGGTCGTACCGAGACGCGGCATCTCAATGGCGAAGTCGAGCGAGCCCTCACGCGCCCCCGCTTCGGGGCCGCGTGCGAGCAGCCGCTCGGCGGCGTCAATGCGAGCTTGGGGCTTCGTCGATCGTGCCTTGGCTCCGCGGCGCAGCCACGCCAACTCGGTGCGGGCGAGATTTCGACGGACCTGTTCGCTTGAGGCGGCCTGCGCGTCACGTTGCGCCTGCGCTTCGAGGAGTGCCGCGTAACCACCGAGGTGCACGTAGGCGTGACCACGATCGATCTCCACCATGCGCGTGGTGACTTGATCGAGCAGAAAACGGTCGTGACTCACGAGCACGACGGCGCCCGGGTAGTCCCGGATCCGCTGCTCCAACCATTGAATGGCACCCAGATCGAGATGATTCGTCGGTTCGTCCAGGATCAGCACGTCGTGGGGTTGCGAGAAGAGTCTGGCGAGCGCGACACGTTTTATTTGCCCACCCGAGAGATGTTCAGTGGACGTCAGTAGGTGTTCGAGCATTCCCAGACGGTCCAGCGCCGCGTCGATCTGCCAGCCCACGCCCAAGACGTCGCGAACCGACCCGATCGCCAGCGTGGGATCCTGTTCCAAATAGCCGACGCGAACGTTCTTGGCTCTGCGAATCGCTCCCGACTGTGGTTCGTCCACGCCGGCGATCACTCGCAGCAAACTCGACTTTCCGGTTCCGTTGATGCCGACGACACCTATTCGGTCACCCGTTTGGATGGTGAGGTCGACACTGTCGAGCAACGGCCGTTCGAGACCTTCGATCGTGACTTGCTGGAGATCAAGAAGGATAGTCACGCTTGTTCAGGCTACCGACGCTGAGCACCCCTCTCGCCTGGCCACCCTTCGAGCGCGGGCGCTGCCGGCCTTAAACGGAGCTCTACTTTCTGGAATGGTCCTGGAAGGTGAACCCGTCGTCAAACGCCGCCTTACAGGCTCGAACGACGTCTTCGTCAAACAGCGTTCCCGCATTGTCCGATACGTACGAAAGCGCGTCGGCGATACTAAAGGCCGCGCGATACGGGCGTTGGTGGGACATGGCGTCGACGACGTCAGCGACGGCGATGATCCGACTCGGTAGTGAGATAGCACCACCCGCGAGGCCCCGCGGGTAGCCTGAGCCGTCCATGCGCTCGTGGTGCTGAACAGCGACCTCGGCAACCGGCCAGGGTAGGAAAGCGTCCGAAAGGATCTTTTCACCGAGGGTCGTGTGACGGCGAACGATCCCGAACTCGATCTCGCTGAGTGGTCCCGGCCGCACGAGGAGCTCGAGAGGAACGGCGATCTTGCCCACGTCGAGCAACTGCCCACTCTGACGTACCAGCTTGACGAGCTCCGGTTCCAGTTCGAGCTGCGTGGCGATGGCGAAACCGAGTTCGCCCACGTT
>JBEKWQ010000214.1:0-2653 GCA_049512875.1 Acidimicrobiales bacterium | reverse complement strand
ATCTTCTCGTCGTTGGTCAACTGGTAGGGCAGAATGTCGCCCTTGTAGATCCAGACCTTCACGCCAATGCGCCCGGTGTTGGTGCGCGCCTCGCGAAAGCCGTAGTCGATGTCGGCGCGAAGCGTGTGCAGCGGCACGCGGCCTTCGCGGTAGGACTCGCGGCGCGACATTTCCGCACCCCCGAGACGACCCGACGCCTGGATCTTCACGCCCATGGCCCCCGCCTTCTGGACGGTCTGGATACCGCGCTTCATCGCGCGACGAAACGCCACCCGGCGAAGCAGCTGGTCGCAGATCCCCTGGGCGATCAACGCGGCGTCGAGTTCGGGTTGCTTGATCTCTTGGATGTTGAGCGAGATCTTGTTCTTTTGACCGGTGATCTTCTCGAGGTCCTTCTTCAGACGCTCGGCCTCGGCTCCGCGTCGTCCAATCACGATCCCCGGACGGGCCGTGTGGATGTCCACGCGAATGCGGTCCGAGTTGCGCTCGATCTCGATGCGCGAAACGGCCGCGCTCTCGAGCTGCTTGGTCAAGTAGTCGCGGATCTTCCAGTCCTCGATGACGAGGTCCTTGTAGCCGCGCTCCTTGAACCAGCGCGACTTCCAGTCCGTCGTGATACCGAGACGGAAACCGTAGGGGTTTACCTTCTGACCCATTAGTTCGTCTCCTCCGTGGTGTCCTCGGACACCGTCTCGTTGCTTTCGTCGCTCGACGCCTCGAGCTCCGGCTCCTGCTCGGTCTCGGCGTCAGCGACTTCGTCCTTGACCTGCGCACTGTCCTCACCGGCGTCGGTCACGACGTCGGGTTCGCTGCTTTCGATCGCGGATTCGTGGTCGAAGGACTCGTTCTCGCGGATTTCGGCTTCGCGGGCTTCGGCCTCGAGGGCCTCGTTCTCCGCGGCCGCGGCGGCGGTGCTCTCACGCTTGTTCAGACTCGCGGTCTGGTCGGCGCGACGACGCGACGTGGAGACCCGACGAGCTCGTGACGCGGTCGCCTGGGCCGAACGTGAAGCACGCAGCGCCTCCAGACGCTCCGGGTCCAGGCGCGAGACGATCACGGTGATGTGGCACGAACGCTTACGGATCGCGCCCGCACGACCACGTGCGCGCGGCGTGAATCGCTTCATGGTGATGCCCTCGTCGGCGAAGGCCGCCGAAACGTAGAGCTCCTCAGCGTTCAGAGCGTCGTTGTTCACCGCGTTGGCGACGGCCGACGCGAGGACCTTGCCGACCACGTCGGCGGCCTCGCGAGTCGTGCTCGCCAGGATCTCGCGCGCGGTCGTGACATCCTCGCCGCGGATCAGGTTCAAGACGACGCGCGCCTTGCTCGCGGACATGTGATATCCGCGTAGCGTCGCGCGCGTGCCCGGGCGTTCGTTGGTCTTGGGACCGGTCATTAGCGCCTACCCGTCTTTTCCTGTCCGGCGTGGAACTTAAAGGTCCGCGTGGGAGCGAACTCGCCGAGCTTGTGGCCGACCATTGACTCGTTACAGAACACCGGCACGTGACGACGTCCGTCGTGCACCGCGAAAGTGTGTCCGACCATGTCGGGGATGACCGTCGAACGACGACTCCAGGTCTTGATGACCTTCTTCTCGTTGGCGGCGTTCATCGCGTCGACCTTCTTCAACAGGTGTGCGTCGATGAAGGGACCCTTCTTTAAGCTGCGTGACATTCTCTACCTACCTCCGCGAGCCGCGTCCACGGCGGCGACGAATAATCAAAGCGTCTGATGTCTTTGGCAGACGCGTACGACCCTCTGGCTGACCCCACGGCGAGACGGGGTGGCGTCCACCGGAAGTCTTTCCTTCACCACCACCGAGCGGGTGGTCGACCGGGTTCATCGCCACGCCGCGCGTCTGGGGGCGTACGCCCTTCCAGCGACTACGACCGGCCTTGCCGACCTTGATGAGTTCGTGCTCGGAGTTGCCGACGATGCCAAGCGTCGCGCGACAGTCGATCGGGACCCGGCGCATCTCGGTAGACGGCAGGCGCAGGGTGGCGTAGCCGCCATCCTTGGCGACCAGTTGGACGCTCATCCCGGCACTGCGGCCCATCTTGCCGCCGCCGCCGGGGCGCAACTCGACGTTGTGCACCGTGGCCCCGGTGGGGATAAAGCGCATCGGTAGCGCGTTGCCGGTTCGGATGTCGGCCTTGGGACCGGACTCGACCAAGTCGCCCACCTTTAGACCGTTGGGCGCGAGGATGTAGCGCTTCTCGCCGTCGAGGTAGTGCAGCAGGGCGATTCGGCACGTCCGGTTCGGGTCGTACTCGATCGCGGCGACCTTGGCGGGCACGCCGTCCTTGTTGCGCTTGAAGTCGATGATGCGGTACTGCTGCTTGTGACCGCCGCCGCGGTGGCGAGAGGTCTTGCGGCCGTAGCTGTTACGACCGCCCGTACGGGGCTTGGGGTCGAGCAGCGACTTCTCCGGGGTCGACTTGGTGACGTCCGCGAAGTCCGAGACCGTTTGGAATCGACGACCGGGGCTGGTTGGTTTGCGATGACGCAGTGCCATGACAGTCCTTAGTTCTCGAAGAGATTGATCGTGTCGCCCTGTTTGAGGGTGACGATGGCCCGCTTCGAGTCGGGGCGAGTGCCCACGACGCCGGTGCGACGGTTGCGCGTCGACTTACCCTTGCGGTTGAGAGTGTTG
>JBEKWQ010000213.1:0-2669 GCA_049512875.1 Acidimicrobiales bacterium | reverse complement strand
CTCGTCGGCAAGGGGGTCAGTGCGATCTCGGGCGGCTCGCAGGTGACCAAGGACGACCTCGATTGGGCCGAATCGATCCTGGGAGCGGTGGGCATCGTCGTACGGGTGACCGAGCGCAACATCGACGCGGTGACGGGTCTGTCGGGTTCGGGACCCGCGTACTTCTACCTGGTCGTCGAGGCGCTGATCGACGCGGGCGTGCATCAGGGCCTTACGCGCGACGTGTCGCGCGAATTGGTGGTCGGCACCTTCGAGGGATCAGCCGCGCTGCTCGCGAGTTCGGGTGAGTCGCCCGAGGAACTGCGTGCGCAGGTCACCTCGCCCGGCGGCACGACGGCGGCGGGACTGCGCATGCTCGAAGGCCGCGCCGTTCGTGCCGCGTTCTTAGAAGCGGTGTCGGCCGCGGCCGAGCGCAGTCGCCAACTGGGCCGTTAGTCACTTTCAGTAACCTTGGGCTATGGCGACCCCCCGTCTGCGCGCACGCAAGCTCTCCGAGCCAACCATCGCGCGCCTACCCGTCTACCAGCGCATCGCCGAAGGGTGGCTCGCGCGCGGACAGAACCGCATCGACTCGCGACAAATCGCCGAACTCGCCGGGGTGACCGCCACGACCGTGCGCCGCGACCTCGCGGGCCTCGGTACGCTCGGCACCCGCGGCGCCGGCTACGACGTCGGGGTGCTCAACGACCGCATCGGTGAAGCGCTCGGTCACGACCGCAAGTACGACGTGATCGTCGTGGGTCTGGGCAACCTGGGACGAGCCCTCGTGAACTCGACGAACTTCCTGATTCGCGGCGCCCAACTGGTGGCCCTCTATGACGTCGACCCCCACGTCGTCGGTACCCAGATCGCTGGTCACGTCGTGCGTCCCTGGAGCGATCCAATCGTTCCGGCGACCGTCGGGGTGATCTGCGTGCCGCCCTCGGCCGCCCAGGAGGTGGCGGACAAGCTCGTCAAGGCGCAAATCCGCGGACTGCTGAACTTCGCGCCCCAAGTGATCACCACCCCGCTCGGCACCGCGGTGCACTACGTGGACTTCTCCATTGAACTGCAGATCCTGATGTATCACCTGAACAACGGCACCGGACCGCTCGGGGGAGGGCTCTTGCATTCGCTCGGTCTCGCCAACCCCCTTCGGGGGTCGTAGCATGACCAACACTGTGGAGAACTCGTGGCACTGATATCGCTGGGCATCGACCACGAGAACGCCTCGCTGGACCTGCTCGAGCGCGTCACCGTGCCCGAGCACGAGTGGAGCAAGGTCCTACGCACCCTGCTCAGTCAACGCAACATCCACGAGGCGGTCTTCGTCTCGACGTGTCTGAGGACCGAGGTCGTGGCGGTCATCGACCGCTTTCACGGGGCGATAGACGAGATCACCGAGACGCTCGCCACTGCGGCCAAGATCGACGCCGACGAGTTCAAGGAGAAGCTGACGGTCCACTTCGACCGCGGGGTCGCCACGCACTTGTTCAGCGTCGCCGCGGGTCTCAAGTCCGTCGTACCCGGCGAGTTCGAGATCCTCGGCCAATTGCGACGCGCCCTTGAACTCGCCCAGGAGGAACACACCGCGGGCGCGGAGTTGACCGAATTGTTCGTGCGCGCCCTCGCGTCGGGCCGTCGCGTGCGCGCCGAGACCTCGATCGCGCGAGGCACCACCAGTTTCGCCCACGCGTCGGTCTCGATGGCCCTCGAGGAGCTGGGCGCCGACGTCACTGGCGCCCAGGTCGTCGTCGTGGGGGCTGGCCAACTCGCCACGGGCGTCGTCAAGAGCCTGCTCGCGTCGCCGGCGCGCGTTGGTGGCGTGACGATAACCAATCGCACGATCGAGCGAGCCCAGGCGTTACGCGATGACGTGGCCGATGAGCGGGTGCGCGTCGCCTCGTTGAGTGAACTGGCGGCGCTCTTGTCGTCGGCTCGCCTGGCGATCGTGGCGGTCGAAACGCCCTCACCCCTGCTCGCCAAAGCGGACCTCGATCGAGTGACCTCGCCGCTTCTCATCGTCGATCTCGGAGTTCCTCGAGCCGTCGCGAGCGACGTCGACCAGTTGGCGTCCATTCGGCGTGTTGACATTAGTGACCTTCGCGAACGCGTCGAACGGGTCCTCGACGTGCGCCACGAGGCGGCCGACGCCGCCGCGCAGATCGTGCTGGCGGACGTGGAGAAGTACCTGACCGATCAGCGTGCTCGCGGCGCCGCCGCGATCGTGAGTGAACTACGCGAATACTTCGACGAGATCGTTGATACCGAGCTCGCCAAGCGCGAGGGTGAACTGGGCGAACTCAACGAGGAACAACGTGAGAAGGTGCGTTCGCTTCTTCGTTCGGTCGTCGCCAAGATCGCGCACCGTCCCACGGTGGCCCTGAAGGAAGCGGCCGGTACCGACCAGGGGATCCGTCTGAACGAGGCCACGCGCTCACTGTTTGACCTATGAGTGAACTGCGTCTGGCCACGCGACGCTCTCCACTCGCTCTGATCCAGGCCACCCTCGTCCAGTCGCACCTGCGCCGATGGGGCGTCGAGTCCCAACTGGTCGAAATCGAGACGAGTGGGGACCAGCGAAGCGACGTGCCGTTGTCGGTGCTCGGTGGTGAGGGGGTCTTCGCCGTCGAGATCCAGCGGGCCGTGCTCGCCGGCGAGGCCGACGTCGCGGTGCACAGCGCCAAGGA
>JBEKWQ010000212.1:0-2671 GCA_049512875.1 Acidimicrobiales bacterium | reverse complement strand
CCCATCGACACCTCCGAATGGGAGTTCGCGATGGGTGCCTTTTTCGCCAGCCTCTTCAACCTGCCCTAGGCAGGAAGGGTCCCGCACGTTCGTGTGGTGGACTGAACACGTGAGGCTCGTTCGACTTCTTCTCTCGATCGCGATGATCGGTCTGCTCGTCGCGGCTGTCACGGGCGCTCGTGGGAAGTCCACGTCGGTCTTTGACGCGTCGCGCTGTTCTGCTTCGGCGCTCAGCGCACCATTTACCGGCGCTCTTCGAGTCAGCGCGGTGGCGAGTTACGCGTGTCAAGAGAATTGGGCCTATTTGTGGGCGACGATAGGCCTGGGCGAACACGCGGTGGGGGTGACCGAGGTTCTGCACTTCGACTCGGCTTCGAACCGGTGGCGGATTTCATCGCGAGCTAGAGTCTGCAGGCCCGGTGTCATGCCCGGGTTCATCTTTCGCCAAGGTTGCTTCTCGAACTAGTCGACGCGCAGCTTCTTTGGTGGTCGAGGGAAGAATGAACTCGTCGTCTTGACGTACTCCTGGTAGCCGGCGCGGGTCTTGGACAGTTTGCGCTCGAGCATTGGCTTGCCCGACAGCGACGTGAGCAACCACCACATCGTGAGTGGCGACAGCACGGTGAGAAAGCCCCACGGGGCGGCAATGGCAATGACGTAGAAACCCGCCCACACGACCGCGTCCCCGAAGTAGTTGGGGTGGCGCGTATAGCGCCAGAGGCCCCGGTTCATTGTGGTACCGGCGTTCTTGGGATCCGCGATGAACCGTCGTAGTTGCTCGTCGCCAACACCCTCGAAGAACACGCCGATCGCGCCGAGAACGAGGCCGGGCCACACAAGCCAGTTCAGGTGAGCGCTGAAGGCGATCCACTGCAGAGGCATCGAGACGAACCAGAGCAACAGACCTTGGAGTCCGTAGATCATCTTGAAGGCGTAGAAGGTCTCGTGGCGACCCTGGGCGCCGGCCATGATCGCTACGTAGCGAGAGTCCTCCGGTGCCCCGCGCTGGCGCATCGCGAGGTGGATTGAGAGTCGAAGGCTCCAGATCGCCACGAGCCCGAGTACTCCGTAGCGCAGCGCGGTGAGCTGGGGGTGCAGACGAAGGGCGGCCACCAAGCTCTCGGCGAAGACCACCAGGAAACCCGCGCCCCAGAACACGTCGATCGTGGCGTGGCGGTGCACTCGACGTCCGACGGCGGCGGCGATCGACACCCATATCAGGGCGGCGAGCAGACTGAAGGGCAAGTTCTCAAAGAATGACGACACGTGCACGCTGACGGTCTAGCAGGTGTGAAGGACCACGTGACTACTCGTGTCTCGACGAATCCCCTACGCTTCTACTCGTGCGTCGTCGTGGATTCGCCTCTCTGGCCCGAGCCGCGACACAGGACCTCTTCGACCAGAAGACCGCCTTTGGCCGTCTCGCCCTGGTCCACGTGATCATGATGGCGGGCGACACGATGGTGACGGTCTCGCTCGCCGGTTCGTTGTTCTTCTCGGTCTCGCCCGACGAAGCCAAGAGCAAAGTGCTCTTGTATCTGTTGCTCACCATTGCGCCCTTCGCGGTTGTCTCACCGTTGCTCGGGCCACTGATCGACAGGTCCGCGAACGGACGACGGATACTGGTGGCGTTGTCGGCGGGTTTTCGCGTCGTGCTCTGCTGGTCCATGAGTCAGCACTTGAACTCGTTATGGCTCTTTCCCCTGGCCTTTCTCGTGTTGGTCTCTTCGAAGTTGTACGTCGTCACGCGTGGCGCGTTGGTTCCCGAGATGGCGCGCACCGATCAGTTCCGCGAACACGCGGCGCGCGTGGGCGAGTCGGGTTGGCCCGAGCGCGACCTGCCCGAGGAGAAGGGTTTCGCGGGATTCAACGCGCAGCTCACGTTACTGGGAACATTGTCGGGTCTGGTGGCGGGTTCGATCGGCGCGGGTCTTTTAAAAGGCATTGGCGCACCAAGTGTGCTCATCGCGGCGTCGATCGTCTTCGTGTGCGCGACGGTGGCGAGTCTGCGCCTGCAACGTCCCGCGAAATCCGTGCGCGAACAGGTGACCTCGATCACTCAGTTGGAACGTGACCGCCAGACGCTCAACCCCTTGGGCGACGTCGAGGTCTCGTGGGGGTTGAGCGCGTCGGCGATCATGCGCTTCACCGTGGGCTTTTCCACGTTCCTGCTCGCCTTCGGGCTACGTCGCGAACAGGCGGGACTCAAGTGGTTCGCGTTCGCTCTGACGATGTCAGCCCTGGGTTCGTTGATCGGGCTCGGCATCGTGACCCGGGTGCGAAACAAGGTGCCCGAGTCGGTCCTGCTCACGGGCTCGCTGCTGGCGACGGGTTTGGGTTCGGCCCTCGCGGCCCTGCACCCGTCGCTCGTCGTGCAAGTGTCACTGGCGGGTTGGCTCGGGGCGTGCGCCGCGGTCGCCCAACCGAGCTTTGACGCGATCACCCAACGTCACGTGCCCCCGGGTGCCCAGGGTCGAACCTTCGCGCGCTTCGCCGTGCGCCAGCAACTGCTCTGGGTCGTCGGCGCGTTGATACCGGTGGGGATCACGCTGCACTTCAAGACCGGCGACGCGGTGCTCGCGGTTCTCACGCTCGGTGCGGGTTTCATCTACGGCATCGGACGACGTTTCAGCCATCGATGATATGAATTGACTTAAGGTCAACTATGCTT
>JBEKWQ010000211.1:0-2674 GCA_049512875.1 Acidimicrobiales bacterium | reverse complement strand
GCACCGCGAGCACGCCTCGATCATGCAACCGCCGCGGCTGATTCCCAGCGCCGCCGGACCGAACCTGCAACGAGAGGTGACGACCATCCAGTCGCTGCTCACCTCGCCCGAGCGACCATTCGTGGCGATCGTGGGTGGTGCGAAGGTCGCCGACAAGCTCGGTATTGTGCGCGTGCTCGCCGACAAGGCCGACACCGTCGTCGTCGGCGGCGGTATGGCCTTCACCTTCGAAGTGGCCCAGGGACGGACCATTGGCTCGTCGCTCTTTGACGGTTCGAACCTTGGTGAGTGCGCGGCGTTGATGAAGGAAGGCAATGTCCTGATCCCCGAGGACTCGTGCGGACTGAAAGACGGACAGTCCTTCGGCGATGGTGGTGACGACGAGGTGATCGACTTCGGCGCGAACGTGCCCGACGGATTCGTGGGACTCGACATTGGTCCAAAGGCCGTCGCGACGTTCTGTGCCGCGATTGGCGACGCCAAGACGATCCTCTGGAACGGTCCCATGGGCGTCTTTGAGGATCCGCGTTTCAGCGCGGGTACCGAGGCGGTCGCGCGCGCGGTCGCCGCCTCGAGCGCGGTGTCGGTGATCGGCGGGGGCGACTCGGTCGCCGCCCTGCAGTCCTACGGTCTCGAGGACCAAGTGACCTTCGTCTCGACCGGCGGGGGAGCGTCACTCGAGCTCGTCGAACTCGGCGATCTGCCGGGCCTGCGGGCGCTGCGCGAAAGTCCGTTCCGCTGATGAAGAAGCCATTGGTCGTGGGGAACTGGAAGATGAACCTCGACTACGTCGAGGCCCTGCACCTGGGTCAACAGATCGGGGTGATGTTAAAGAACAAGCCCGTCGAGCACGTCGACGTCGTGCTCGTGCCGCCCTTCGTCGACTTGCGTAGCGTGTCCTCGATCGTTGAGTCCGAGCGAATCCCGGTGGGCGTCGGCGCCCAACACGTGAACTCGAACGACGCGGGCGCCCATACCGGTGAGGTGAGCGTCGCGATGTTAAAGCGACTCGGCGTGGGTTGGGTGATCGTCGGGCATTCCGAGCGTCGTGCGAACTACGCCATGACTGACGAGGTGGTGGTCGCGACGCTGCGCCAAGTCGTGCGCAACGGCGTGCGCGCGGTGCTCTGCGTGGGAGAGGATCTCGGCGTGCGCGAGCAGGGGAGTCAGAACGCGTTCGTCAAGGCGCAACTGGTCAGTGCCTTAAAGGGTCTGGACCCGAAGTACCACGAGCTCGTGAGCGTCGCCTACGAACCGATCTGGGCAATCGGCACGGGGCGAAACGCCACCAGTGAACAGGTCGCCGACATGACCACGCACATTCGCTCGGTGCTGGCGGCCCTCGCAATGCCGGGAATCCACGTTCTCTACGGCGGATCGGTCAACGCGGACAACGCCGGGACGCTCATGGCCGAGGGCCGGGTCGACGGCTTCCTCGTCGGCGGGGCGAGCCTCAAGGCCGAATCATTCCTCGCAATCGTCCAGTCCTGTAACGACTGCTACGATGGCAAGCGCTAATCGGAGGTTGTGATGTTCACCTGGGCATTCGTCATTATTGAAGCGCTGTCGGCCGTGGGCCTCATTTTCCTGGTCCTGTTGCACTCGGGCCGTGGCGGGGGGATCTCGGACCTGCTCGGTGGCAGCATGGGTGCGGTCGCCTCTGGTTCGACCGTCGTCGAGCGCAACCTCGACCGCATCACGATCGCCGTCGCCTTGATCTTCACCTTCGCGACGCTCACGCTCGACCTGCGTTTGCAGTAGGCGACATGATCCTTCGTGGATCGGTTCTCCGTTCGCTCTGTGCGGGAGTCGTCCTCGCGTCCTCGCTCCTCGTCGCCAGTTCGTTGGGGGCGGCCAGTACGCCCACGAGCACGCTGGGCACGCTCAATCTCTCGTTACCGGGGCCGTTCAACGGCTGTTCCATCCTCGATCCCGGCGCCACGCCCTCGACGAACGCCATCTTGGACCTCGTGCGTCCCTCGGCGTTCCTCACGTCGCCCGCCGGCAACTTGGTGGGTGAGGGTGGCGCGATCACCTCGGCGGAACTGGTCTCATTGAGTCCCGAGACCGTCGTCTATACGATCGCGCCCGACCTGCACTGGAGTAATGGGGCCACCTTCAGCGGCATCGACCTCGTGGGCTGGTGGCTGCGGGCCAAGCAATTGGCGAGCGTGCAGTCCGACGGTTATCGCGACATAAGTTCGCTCAACGAATCCAACGGCGGTCTTACGGTGACCGCGACGTTCGTGCGGCCCTACGCCGAGTGGAGCGCACTGTTTCGTGACGTCGAAGCCCTCGGGGCCCCCGCGGGCTGCTCGTGGCCCGACTTTCTCGCGCGACCATCGCTCGGTTCGTACAGTGTCGTCAGTGCCTCGGACCATCGCTTCGTGCTCGTAGCCAACAACGCCTGGACCCTCGACCCCAACCGCTTCGCGCGCGTCGTGATCACGGACTCGTCGACCATTCCTCCAAGTCCGAGTTCTTATTTCGTTGGTTACACACTGAATGTGACGAGCGCCACCGTCGAAGTGGCGAGCGCGCACCCGTCGATCTCGAGTCACATCGGCACCTCGAGCGAGAACGCGGAGATCACCTTTGCCCCGAATCGTCCGTTGACCAGGTCCCTGACCCTGCGCGAGGCGTTAAGTCTCATCCTGATCCGTCAGCGCATCAT
>JBEKWQ010000210.1:0-2764 GCA_049512875.1 Acidimicrobiales bacterium | reverse complement strand
CGGCCAAATGGGGAAAGACCCTTGGTGGAAGTTTCAACGTGTGGCGCTCTGGTTTGGGCGTCACCAAGGACGGCGCCATTGTCTACGTCGGTGGACCGGCCCTGTCGATAAGCGATCTCGCCAACGTGCTCGTGCTCGCGGGCGCCGTGCGTGGGATGCAACTCGACATCAACACGGGCTGGGTCCAGTTCGCGGCCTTCCAAGGACCGATCGGCACTTCACTCAACGGCAGCAACAGTTCGGCGCTCTTGAGCTCGATGCCGACGGGTTCGCGCTATTTCGAGACCTGGTGGAATCGTGACTTCTTCACGATGAACCTTCGCAGCAACGAAGTGGTCAAGACCGCCAAGGTCGCTGGCTAGCGAGTCGACTTTCCGTCCATGACTTTTCGCCACAGCGGCGCCGGGAGGTGACGCAGCACCGCGAACACGTACCGTAACGCCGGTGGGCTCCAGATGACCCGGTCGCCACTCGCGATACCGCGCATCACGTTCTCGGCGACCTCGTTGACGCCGGTCGTGAAGGGGACCTTCTGTACCTGACCTTGGGTCATACGCGAACGAACGACGCCCGGACGAAGTAACTGCAGACTCACGCCGGTGCCTTGGAGAGAGTCCGCGAGCCCGTCACAGAGTCGGTCCAGACCCGCCTTGGCGCCCGAATACAGGTACATGCTTCGACGCACGCGCACCGCGGCGACCGACGAGATCACCAGGATCCGACCACTGCCCTGGGCGACGAGTCGTCGACGAATTTCGGCGAGCGCGATCACCGGCCAAGCGAAGTTCGTCATCACCATCGAGGTCACTGCCTTGGTGTCGTCTTCGATGGCGAACTGATCGGCCAACAATCCGATGGCGACGATCACGAGGTCGACCTGATCGCCGACCTTCTCGAAAGCCTGCTCGACGGTGCGCTTCGCGTTCGACGGGTCCTCGGCGTCGAAGATGACGGTGTCGGTCTTGGTCGCGCCGTATTCTTGAGCTTCGGCGGCGGCGACGTCGAGTAGTTCCTGGTTGCGTCCGGCGAGCACGACGGTGTGGGTCCGTGCGGCGCAGAGCTTCTTGGTGATCGCGCGCGCGATGTCCGAGCTGCCACCGAGTACGACGACGTTCTGGGGTTGTCCAAAGGCGTTTTCCATGTTTACGTTCCTACTAGTTGAAGACGTCGGGCGAGATCGCTCGACATCTGGTGGTGGGGGTCGACGCGGTACTTCACGTCGAGGAATTCCTCGAGGCGCGGGTACATCAGGCGAACCTTTTCGGGGGCCAGTCGAGCGTCCTTGGCGAAGTAGACGCGGCCCTTCGCTTCGAGCACCAGGCTGTCGAGGTCGTCGAGCACCTGGGGCAGGGCACGCGCTCCGACCGGAAGGTCGAGTGCGAGCGTCCAACCGGGCATGGGGAACGACAACGGGCCGGGATTCGCGGGTCCGAAACGCTTCAAGACGGCGAGGAAACTGGCCACGCCCGACGACGAGAGCCGAGAGATCGCCTCGACGATGGTCTCGTGCGCGTCCTCGGGGACACAGAACTGGTACTGGACGAAACCGCGCTTGCCATAAAGCCGGTTCCAATCGCGCACGCCGTCGAGCGGGTGAAAGAACGTGGGTAGCTCCTGGGCCTCGTTCTGCTGGAGTTTCGGGGCCGATCGGAACCACAGTTCGTTAAAGGCCCGCACGCTGAGCGGATTCAACAGTCCACTGGGTGCGTCAAACGGCACCACGAGCTTGGCGGGCTTGGGGGCCTTTAGTGTGACCCGCTCGAGGTCGCTCGCGGTGGCGTGATTCGCCCTGGTGAGGATGGCCCGGCCCATGTGCGCGCCGCGGGTCATGCAGTCCACCCACGCGACCGAGTACTGGTAGAGGTGGTCGCGTTCTTTCATCGCCGCCATGACGCCGTCGAGGTCGGCGAAGCGCTCGGTGTCCACGAGGACTTTGTCGGTCTCGATTCGAGCCATCTGGATCGTGGCCGACGTGATCACGCCCGTGAGTCCCATGCCGCCCGCACTGGCCCAGAACAGACCAGCGTCGCTGGTGGGCGAGACGCGAAAGGCGCCGCTCGGGGTCACGAGACGTATCTCGAGGACGTGTTGGCAGAAGGATCCGTCGCGGTGGTGATTCTTGCCGTGCACGTCCGCGGCGATGGCGCCTCCGATGGTGACCTGGCGCGTGCCGGGCGTCACCGGGATGAACCATCCCTGGGGGATTGACGCGTGCAGCACCTGGTCGATCGAGACTCCCGCCCCGACGGTCAGGACGCCGTGCTCGTCGATGGAGCCAAGTTCGTCGAGGGCGAGGTTGCTCAACACGAGACCACCACTCAGTTGCGCGGCGTCGCCGTAACTGCGGCCCAGACCGCGGGCGATCAGTGCAGAGCCCGTGGCGAACTGTTCGACGACGGCGAGTTCGCTCTCGGGACTGGCGAGCGTCGCGACGCTGGGTGTCGTGCGCCCCCAGCCGTAGAGGGTGGCGCGGGTCACCAGTAGATCCCCAGACCCAAGAGCACCGCCCAGACCAGGAGAAGGATCTGAACCGTGCGGTTCTTTAGGATGAGGTCCTCGGGCGACTGGCCGTCGGTCGACTCCGAGTTGCGCATGACGAAGAGGATGGCGAGCACGACGGGCACGACCGTGAGTCGGATGGGCAGAATGTGATGCTGGAGCGAGGAGAGGCCGGTCGAGGACGTGTCAAAGGCCCACAGGCAGTAACCGGTCACGGCGACGGTCGCGCTGAGGGTGAGGGCGGAGTGCAGGAATTCGGGCGTGT
>JBEKWQ010000209.1:0-4359 GCA_049512875.1 Acidimicrobiales bacterium | reverse complement strand
ATCAGTATGACTACACCCGCGTCCGAGCACTCTCGGACCTTAAGCACGCCTTGGAGGAAACTACGATGGATGGACCAGAATTTGTTTACACGACGTACATCAAGACGACCCCGGAGCGCCTCTGGCAGGCGTTGACCGAGCCCGCGTTCACTGGACGCTGGTGGCAGACCACCTTTCAGACGGACTGGAAGGAAGGTTCACCTATGGTCTGGAACAACAAGGGAGTCATCATCACCGACCCCGAGCAGCTTGTTCTCCTCGCCGATCCCTACACCAAGCTCTCGTACACGTGGCACTCGTTCACGCCAGAGATGCTGGAAATGATGAACGTTGATAACGAGGCTGCCGCCACGCTGGCACGCGAGCAGCGTTCGCGTGTGACCTTTGATCTGGAACAACTTGGCGAAAAGGTCAAGCTCACGGTCGTCCACGATCACTTCGAGCAGGGAAGTCTTGCTGCCACGATGGTGCGAAATGGTTGGCCTTCGATTCTCTCGAGCTTGAAGACTTTGCTTGAGACGGGTGAGCCGCTGGGCTGATCAGGAGGCGAAGACTCCTTTGTCAGTGTCGGTAGTACCCATTCGTCTTGCAGTAGGACATTGGGTATTAGTGCGGCACTCTGTACGAGAACGAAATCGTCTTGCAAGGGGCTCGCTCTCGCGACAGCGTGAGCCCGCGCACTACGTCAGATGGTACATTTCCACACGAGGATCTACCGACGAGGGAAGTGACCATCATGGGCTACGATCACCACGCTGATACGCGTATCGACCCACGGGTGAAAATCGCGCTCGATTTTCTACCTGGAGAGGGGTCGGTCACGTTCGCGAGCCGTGAGGAGGCCGTCGCGGCGGCGAACACCGAACATGCACTCGGGGTGGCAGAAATAACGCGCCAGATGACCGAGTTATGTGATGACGAGTCCGTCGTCTCCTCGAAGGGCCTGCGGGTGGAGCTTCGTACTATCACGTCCCAGCCTGACGAAAACTCGATAAGCCTTCAGATCATTCGACCCGACAACGATCTGGTTCTACCGTGCGTTTATTACATCCACGGGGGCGGCATGGCGACGGGTTCGGCACTCTGGGGGAATTACCGCGCATTCGGCAAAATGATCGCCCACCACGGCGTGGCCGTCGTGATGGTCGAATTTCGAAATTCACTTCAACCCAGTTCGGTCGCGGACCTGGCTCCCTTTCCGGGCGGTCTCAACGACTGTCTCTCTGGTGTTCGTTGGACGCACGAGCACGCGCAAGAGATTCGCGTCGACCCCACCGCGATTGTGGTGGCTGGCGAGAGCGGGGGCGGCAACTTGACTCTGGCCACGGGACTCGCTTTGAAAAGAGCCGGCGAAATTTGTCTCATCAAGGGTCTCTACGCCTTCGCACCCTACATCGTTGGCGTCTATCCCGATCCCGACCTGCCGAGCACGACCGAGAACAACGGGATCTTCATCAATCTTGACGGTAACGCGATGTTCATCGCGTACGGAGCCGAACATCACGCGAGCCGTAATCCTCTTGCGTGGCCGTACTTTGCGACGATTGAAGATCTTGCTGGCCTTCCGCCTTCGCGGCCGCGTCATCCTTGGCTCGATGCACGCGACGGAGTTGATTCCAAACATCCACCCCGATCTTTCGCGAGACGCCGCGCAACACCTTGCGGGCTTCGTCAAGTCGTAGCGTCGAGTGTTTATTTACAACGATCTCGAATGTCGTTAAATCTCACGGAAATTCTTCAACTATTCGACACCGTCGCGTGACGAGCGCAAATGGTAGCGAACGAGTAAGGCTGAGCTACAGATCTTCGAAGCCCTGATCTCTAGAAACCAGGGAACGTTGATCGCAGAGAGACCAAGACTTCATTTACTTCGCCTGACTCATCGTCGAGGTCAAGGCGACCGTAGACAAGACGCACGAAGGATTCGGCGGGAAGCTCAAGGTCGATCGCGCCAGAATGTGAAGCGTCGACCAGACTGACCGAGTCACCGGAAAACACCAGAGTGAAGTCGCGCACTGGATCATTCGTTCGCACGCGCAAATCCTTCGTCTCGCCGTTCGCCTTAGCGGAGAAGCCGACGACTCGACTGAGGCCCTCGAGAATGGCTTCCGCCACGTTGCTTGACAGTGTCGCGGCGGGATCGAGCGCTACTTCGACGTCCCAGGCATGCAGCGCCTGTTCGCCTAGGCGTAGGGTGACGAAACCGTCGAAGTCGAGATCAAAGGGACCCATTACCAGTCTGAAAGTGGCGCGCTCGTCACTCGGTAAGGCTTCGAGAGCGAGTAGCAGCGCCTCGTCTGCCGTGAGGGAGTCCTTGACCTGGTCGGCTGGCGCCTTGGCATTCCACTCATCCCACACGGTCTGGTTGAAACCCGAGTCGCCTTTGCGACCCGCGACGACGTCCTCGAATCGTCGCCGCAAGATGACTGCGCCCGAACCAATGTGGGACATGGTGTCGGCGATGGACCACTCAGTGGGGTACGCGGACGCGTCGGGATCCAAGTTTTGTTCACTGTTGATCACCGAATGGAGGTGTTCCACTGAACTTCGTAGGGCGGAGAGGGGGTTGGTCATTGTGTCGCCTTCTTTAAGCAAATGGTTCGCGGCTCGCGGGTTGTGAGTTCTGGGAATCTTACGGGCCCGAAAGTCCAATGGATCAAGTCACGACGGCCACCGTTCTATGGCGAGCGTCAACCAGGCGAGAGCCGGTACGCGACGACTTGGGACTCGGTCTTGTTCGTTTTGGTGACTGGTCCACCGTCGGGAACAATGATGGTGCCCCCAGCGATGGCGATGGGGGCGTTGGTGGCTCTCGGCAGTCGAAGGGTATAGACGATTCTTCCAGTCGCCCGACTGAGTGCAATCATTCGTCCTTTCAAGAGCGTGGTAAAAACCAGATCATTTGACACCGTCGCCGCGCCTAGCGGCAGGTCATTGACCGTAGTGGACCATTGAACCTTTCCGGTGACAACGTTGAGCGCTTCGACTGCGCCGGAGAGTGTGTCGTTGACGTTGAGCCCATTGACTTGGCCCTCGTTCTTGAATCGAAAGGGAAAGTTACAGGTCGCGACGTACACGGTGTCTCCGGCCAGGGCCATGTTGGTCAAGATGCCACCCAACGCGCCCGGTTCATACGTGAGCGGCAGCTTTAACGTACTCTTCTTGTCGAGGGCCTTGAGCGAGTCGTCGTCATGACCGTTGTGCGTTCCCACCTGGGTCTTCCATAACAGCGTGCCGGTCGCCGCGCTCATTTCGTAGACGATGCCCATCTTGCCCCCGCCCAGAATCACCGGGACGCCGTTGGCCGTCGCAGAGATGGGCGAAGCTTGCATGTCGTAGTCCTTGAAGTCGTTGGCGACACCCTGGTAGTACCAACGAAGCCTTCCGGTCGTTGCGTTTAGTTGCACGACGCTGTCGGTGTAGAGCAATTTGGCCGGATTCGAATACGCGGAACCGACGGTCTGGTAGGGGTTGCCGATCCCGTAGGTCACCGTTTCGTCGGGACCAACCAATGGTGGCTCCCACGCACCGCCCGCGCCCAAGCCGAGTGACGTCACGCCGGTGCTGAGTGCGGGAACCGTCTTAAATGTCCAGAGTCGATGGCCCGTCTTCGCATCAACGGCGAGCAAGACTCCTCCACCGGATGCGATTCCGTACTGCGACGCCAAGTAGAGGCGCCCGTTGTCGGCTTGTGGCTGAATCCCGAACGTACCCTCACCTTTCTTCAAGAGGTGTTTGTCGAGCCAAATGACTTGACCATTGCTGGCGTTAAGAGCGAAGACCGTCGTGGGAGTGGCCCCATAAACCACGCCGTTGGCTACGGCGACGCCGTTGGGTCCGGGACCGCTGAGTTCCTTCTTGTTTACGAGGTACTGCCAATCGAGTTTGCCCGTCGCGAGGGACAAGGCGTAGACGTTCGAGTGCAGGTCTTGAATGTAGACAATTCCGTCAAGGACAATCGGGCCCGCCGCGATGGTGCCAGACCCCCCAACACTCGTCGACGCGTTGCCTCTCAAAGTGAATGACCACGCCTCTTTCAACGTCGACACGTTCGCACTCGTGATCAGAGAACTGGCGGCGTCACGAGTGTTGTTTTGCTCTGCATTTGGATACGGCCACGAAGCGGGTGAGAAATCCGTTGCGCCAATCGCGACGCGACTTTCGATGCAGACCGAGCTGACAACTGTCGCCACGGATATCGTCGAGGCCATCGCAACGACGAGCGCTCGACGACGTCGCGATCGCGCATCGTTTGATCGACGCGCGGCGTGATTGCTCGAATTCGTGCGCATCATCTCCAATCCGTGCGCGGTGTCGGGACGAACGATTCTCGATCATTCTCACCACCGACGTTCGTTA
>JBEKWQ010000208.1:0-2806 GCA_049512875.1 Acidimicrobiales bacterium | reverse complement strand
CGAACCAGGCGGGCCTGGACTTCTATCGGCGTCTGGTCGACGGTCTGTGCGAACGCGCGATCGAACCCACGCTCACGCTCTACCACTGGGACCTGCCCCAGGCCCTCGAGGACCAGGGAGGATGGCCCGTGCGCGAGACCGCCGAACGTTTCGCCGATTACGTGGACATCGTCGCTCGAGCGCTCGGCGACGGCGTCGCGCGCTGGATCACGTTGAACGAACCATGGTGTTCGGCCTGGCTTGGCTACGGTTCGGGACGTCACGCCCCGGGAATCCAGGACCTCGGCCTCGCCGCGGCGGCGAACCACCACCTCTTGTTAGCCCACGGCCTGGCCGTGCCGATCCTGCGCTCGGCGGTGGCGGACGCCCAAGTCGGCATCACGCTCAACCTCGGCGTGTTTCGACCGGGCACCGACCACGAAGAAGACGTCGCCGCCGCCCGTCGCGCCGACGGCAGTCTCAATCGGATCTTCCTCGATCCGGTCTTCCACGCCCGCTACCCCGAAGACATGCTCGAGCACTACGCGCGACACGAACCAGGTTTCTCGGTGGTTCGTGAGGGCGACCTCGCCACGATCGCGACGCCGCTCGACTTCCTCGGCGTCAACTACTACTTCCCGGGCACCGTCATGGACGCCACGCGCGTCAGCGAGGCCCGCGCCGCCGGATATATGGTGCCCGTCAAGGAGCAGTTCCCCGATCTAGGAGTCCTTTCACTCGAGACGCCAGGAAGCGAGACCACCGCGATGGGCTGGGAGGTTGACGCGTCCGGACTGGCCGCGTTATTGGTGCGCGTGAAAGAGGAATACACGTCGCTACCTATCTACATAACCGAGAACGGCGCAGCCTTTGACGACTACGTCGACCCCAACGGCAACGTGCTCGACAGGGAGCGGATTGACTATCTTCGTGATCACATCTCAGCGGTTCGTGACGCCATGGACGCGGGCGTCAACGTCCAGGGTTACTTCGTCTGGAGTCTCCTCGATAATTTTGAGTGGTCGTTTGGTTACTCGCGACGCTTCGGCATCGTGTGGGTCGATTTCCCGACCGGAAGCCGTCTGCCCAAGGCGAGCTTCCATTGGTACGCGAAACTTATCGAAGAGAACGACGTTACGTAACGAGTTCAAAGAGCGGCGGAACAAGAGACGGGGGCTTCCATGAAGACGCGACGATTGGGTTCAGCCGGATTAGAAGTCTCCGCCCTGGGTTTTGGGTGCATGGGTATGAGTCACCATCGTGGCAACACCGCTAGCCGCACTGAGATGATCGCACTCGTGCGCTCGGCCGTCGACCTCGGCGTGACCTTCTTCGATACCGCCCAGGTGTACGGTCCCTTCACGAACGAAGAACTCGTGGGTGAAGCGCTCAAAGGATTGCACGATCAGGTCGTCATCGCCACCAAGTTCGGGCTCACCGAAGACAATGGGGACGCCACGCTGTCGAGCCGGCCCGAGCTCGTTCGCTCCAGCGTCGAGGGTTCGCTCACTCGACTAGGTGTCGAGACCATCGACCTTTTGTACCAGCATCGTGTTGACCCGAAGACCTCCATCGAGGACGTCGCCGGTGCCGTGAAGGAACTGATCGCCCAAGGCAAGGTGCGACACATCGGACTGAGCGAAGCAGGCCCCGCGACGATTCGCCGCGCTCACGCGGTACTGGCGGTGACCGCGGTTCAAAGCGAGTATTCGATCTGGTATCGCAAGCCTGAGCAGGAAGTGCTGCCCACGTGCGAGGAACTGGGCATTGGGTTCGTTCCCTACAGCCCGTTAGGTCGTGGTTTCCTGACCGGCACGATTGATGAAGAATTCACCTTCAACGCCGCCGACAACCGCAAGGACAGCCCGCAATTTACGACCCAGGCGCGAAAGGCCAATCGCGCCATTATCGAAGTACTCGAAGCCTTCGCCACCGCGAAGGGCGCACGTCCAGCCCAGGTCGCGCTCGCCTGGTTGCTCGCACAAGAACCGTGGATTGTTCCGATCCCGGGCACGACGAAGAGGCAGCGACTGAAAGAAAATCTGGCGTCGGTGGACCTGACTCTCTCGAGCGAGGAACGCAGTGCCCTAGGAAGTGCAATATCGACCTTTGAGGTCGTCGGAACCAGATACCCGGAGAACGTCGAAAAAATGACCGGTCTCTAAACGTGAGTTTGCGCAATGGAGTTTCGGCATCGTCCTTCGAGATTCCAACGCGCTCACTCTCTGAGCTTGGCGCCGCGTGTTCGTATGCTGGCCAAATGGAAGGTCGCTTCGAAGCACAAGTCGACCTTGCTGACGAACGGCGAGTGGCGCTCGAAATCGCAAGGACCTGGGGAATCAAGCTTGGCCGACCATTCGAGTATTCAAGTGTCTCCTACGTAGCGCCCACCGATGACGGCGCCGTCCTCAAAGTACCGTGGCGGGGGGACGATGAGGCTCTTCACGAACCCGACGCGCTTGAATTGTGGAACGGCAATGGCGCAGTACGTCTACTGCGTCGATCAGGTCGGGTACTGCTCGAGCAGCGAGCAATACCCGGGGATGACCTGTCCGGGCTAGCCGACGAAGAGGGAACGAACATTGCAGTAGGTCTCGCCCTAAAGTTGTGGCGACCAGCCACTGAACCCTTTCGACCCGTTCTGCCCGAGGTCTCGAAATGGTTGGATCGGGCGGAGCACGAAAAAAGTGAACTCGTGCCCCTCGCCCGCTCACTCTTTGCCGAAGTGAGCGGCGGTGCCGAATGGGTCGTTCACGGCGACTTTCATCACCACAACATCTTGCGGTCCGCTGAAGGATTCGTCGCGATCGATCCCAAGCCCTACCTC
>JBEKWQ010000207.1:0-2812 GCA_049512875.1 Acidimicrobiales bacterium | reverse complement strand
GGTCGGTGCGTGTTGGTGACGTTCGCCTCGCGCGGTCACTGGACGAGGCAGCACCTCTCGACTGACGTCCACGTGCCTACTGGGAAGTCATCCCCCCGTCGACCGCCACGACGCTTCCAGTCATAAAGCTCGACTCGTCCGAAGCGAGGAAGAGGACGACGTTGGCGATCTCGCGAGGTTCACCGGGTCGTCCGATCGGCTGAAAGGAGTCAATGGTCGCGTAGACGTGTTCGAGGCCGCCGAGCATCTCGGCGTGCGCGTAGTTGATCGGCGTATCGACCCAGCCCGGACAGATGACGTTACAACGTATGCCGCGCTTGGCGTAGTCCAGGGCTACGCCCTTCGTGAGCATCACCGACGCGCCCTTGGAGGCCGAATACACCGCGAGGAATGGTTCTGAGACAATGCCGTTGACGCTCGAGACGTTGATGATGGACCCACCACCAGCGCTCAGCATGTGCGGAATTGCCGCGCGGCATCCGTAAATTTGCCCCTTGACGTTTACCGCGAGCGTTCGGTCGATAACCTCGTCGCTCACCTCATGAAGGACACCGGGGATGTTGACGCCAGCGTTGTTGACCAACACGTCGAGAGCACCGTAGTGGTCGAGCGCACGTTGGATCATGGCGTCCACTTCCTTCGCCACACTGACGTCCACTTCGCACGCGCTCGCCACTCCTCCCGCGTCGTTCGCCATCGCGGCGGTCTCGCTCGCGCCCGTCAGGTTGACGTCGGCGCAGAGGACACGACCACCCTCCTCAGCGAGTCGAAGTGCGCTGGCGCGTCCGATTCCCGAGCCCGCGCCGGTGACGACGCAGACCTTGCCGGCGATGCGACCAGTCATACCCACCAGCCCTTTCAGAATTCCGACCAGTATTCTCGTTGAGGGTACTCGTGTCAATTAAGCACGCAGCGGTGCACTTTTCATCCAACACGACGCGCAGCGGAGTTCAGTGTCGAGCGTCCAGTTCATTCGGACCGCGATCGTCACCGTCAACCTGGCTCGATTCAGTCGCACGTCACGACTGACGTTCACCTGGTCGAATCACGCGCGGTCACAAGACCCATCGTCAGGCCGGCAAGTCCGGCCTCGGGCGGGTACGTCAATTGTTCGGCCGTGACGAATCAAGGAGCCTCGGGTGCACGTCGGGCCCTCATTTCATTGAGGCGTTTTTGGGTAAGTTGAAGCACGGTATACCAGTGGCGACACTTCGAACAAGAGGAGCATCAAGTGCAGTCTTTGACCCCGGGGCGCGTGACGCGAGACGAACTCCTTCGGCGAATCACGAGCGGTGAGGTCGACACCGTCGTACTGGCCATTACCGACATGCAAGGTCGATTGCAGGGCAAGCGACTTGACGGGAACTTCTTTGCCAACGTGATTGGTGACGGCGTCGTCGAGGGATGTAGTTACCTTCTGGCCTCCGACGTCGACATGGCGACCGTGGACGGCTTCGCGCTCACGTCCTGGGACCGTGGCTACGGCGACATCGGGTTTCGGCCAGACTTCACGACCATTCGTATGGTGCCGTGGCACGAAAAGACCGCCGTCGTCTTCGCCGACGTGGAGACCGTGCACGGTGAGCCGGTCGCTCCCTCGCCTCGCCAGGTTCTCCAACAGCAGGTGTCGCGTCTGGCCGAACGCGGATGGCTTGGTCTCACGGGCACCGAACTCGAGTTCATCGTCTTCGAGGACACCTACGAGGACGCCTGGAGGGCTGGCTACCGAAACTTGACGCCGGTGAACCTCTACAACGTTGACTATTCACTGCAGGGCACCTCGCGCATCGAGCCGTTGCTCGGTCGAATTCGTCGTGCCATGAGTGGCGCCGGCATGGTCGTGGAGTCAGTGAAGGGCGAGTGCAATTTCGGCCAGCACGAGATCGCCTTCTACTTCAGCACCTTGGTGGACAAGTGTGACGAGCACGGTCTGTTCAAGTTGGGTGCCAAGGAGATCGCGGCCCAGGAGGGCTACAGCCTGACCTTCATGGCGAAGTACGTCGCTCGCGTAGGCAATTCTTGCCACATCCACTTATCGCTACGCGACGATGCCGACCGGCCAGTATTTGCCGGTGACGGACCACACGGATTCTCGCCCGTGTTCGAGAATTTCCTCGCAGGTTTACTGGCGTATTCTCGTGAACTCTCGCTCCTTCTCGCGCCGAACATCAACAGTTACAAACGGTTCGTGGAAGGTTCCTTCGCGCCTACGGCGTTGTTATGGGGTGTCGACAATCGCACGTGCGCGTTTCGTGTCGTGGGTCATGGTTCGTCGGTTCGCGTGGAGTGTCGGATCCCCGGCGGTGACGTGAATCAGTACCTGGCGCTCTCGGCGCTGGTGGCAGCGGGATTGCGCGGCGTGGAGGAATCACTCCCGTTGCCACCTGCGTTCCCTGGTAACGCCTACGTGGCCGACGCACCGCGAGTTCCGACGTCGCTCGCCGAAGCGACGAGGCTCTTTGACGCGAGTGCGGTGGCGCGCGACGCCTTCGGCGACGAGGTCGTCGACCACTACGTGCGGGCGGCTCAAGTGGAAGTTGATACCTTTGGGGCTGCCGTCACCGACTGGGAACGCTACCGAGGATTCGAACGACTATGAGCACGCTCTCGATCATCAACCCCTCGACCGAAGAGCAGGTCCGCACCGTGGAGATGCTCGACGTCGAACAGACCGACCAGGCCATTGCGCGGTCGTCGAAGGCGTCGCCGCAATGGCGCGCGGTCACGCCGGCCGATCGAGCCCGGTTGCTTCGTCGATTCTCTGAGGTCGTCGACAGTCACCTCGAAGAGCTCGCCCAACTCGAGGTCGCCA
>JBEKWQ010000206.1:0-2866 GCA_049512875.1 Acidimicrobiales bacterium | reverse complement strand
AGTCTTCGCCTTAGCCGCGGGGGTGCTCGAGAAGATCGCCGACGCGCAGACCCCTCAACCGCTCCTGGCCACGGTTCGACTTCCGGTGACCGCCTTGACGGACCTCAGGGTGGCCGGAATGGTGCTCGTGCTGCACGACGTGCGCGACCCGGGCAACGCCGGCACGATCATTCGCTCCGCCGATGCCGCCGGAGTCGATGCGGTGATCTTCAGTGGCCAGTCCGTTGACCCGTTCAATCCCAAGGCACTTCGCGCGAGTGCGGGTTCGGTATTCCACGTGCCCGTATGCGTGAGTCCTCTCCACGAGGCCCTCACGTACTTCTCGGCTGGCGGTGCGCGCACGTTCGCGACGGTCGTGCGCGGGGGCGAGAGCCACCGAAATCAAGATTTCACGGGCTCGACGGTGGTCGTCATTGGGAACGAGGCGACGGGATTGGACGAGGCGAGTGTCGCCCTGTGTGACGCCAGCCTGACCATACCCACGCAGGGGCGAGGTGAGTCGCTGAACGCGGGCATCGCGGCTTCGTTAATTGCCTTTGAAGCGTACTATCAACGACAAGACGCGAAATCGTCATCGTCACCTCGTAGCCTTGAAGGGTCATGACAACTTCACCGCTAAGAGATCTCGCCCAACACGTCGATGCTCTACTGACGACGATTCGCGCCCTGACGAGCATCGAGGCCTTGCGCGAGGCGGAGCCCGCGATCACTGGCAAGCGCTCGATACTCTCGACGCTGCAGAGGTCACTCGGTTCGCTCGAGCCGTCGGTACGCCGCGACGCCGGCGCGGAATTACAGGATGCCCGACGGGTGATCGAAGAAGCACTCGAAGCGCGGCGAGGTGAACTGGCCAACGCAGCTCGAAGTCAAGCGCTCGCCGCCGACCGGCTCGAACTTGGTGACGTCGTGGTCCAGAACGTGCGGTGCCCGGTCGACGCCGGACATCCGAGCTTGATCGCCTCGACCCAGCGGCACCTGGAGGACGTGTTCGTGGCCATGGGCTTTCGCGTGTCCGAAGGACCCGAAGTTGAAAGCGACTGGTACAACTTCGAGGCCCTCAACATCCCACCGGCGCACCCGGCTCGGGGCCTCTGGGACACGTTCTACGTCGAGTTGGGTGAGCCCGAGACGGTGGTGTTACGGACTCACACCTCGCCCACGCAGATCCACCTCATGGAAAGCGCGGTCCGCACGAACTCATTGCCGGTCCACGCGGTCATGCCCGGACGTTGTTATCGACGCGACACGCCCGACGCTCGCCATTTGGCGACGTTCCACCAGATTGAGGGGTTGGTGGTGGACCGAGGCATCACCTTCGCCGACCTGGCCGGCGTGATCGAGACCTTTACTCAGGCGTTCTTTGGACCCGACATCTCGTCGCGGCTCCGTCCGGGCTTTTTTCCCTTCACCGAACCATCAGCGGAGTTTGAGATCACGTGCACGATTTGTCACGGCGAAGGTTGCCGCACTTGTTCTCAGACTGGCTGGATTGAACTTGGTGGCTGTGGCATGTTGGATCCTGCAGTCCTTGCGGCGGTGGGGATCGACGCGGAGGTGTGGAGTGGATTCGCTTTCGGGTTCGGGATCGATCGTTGCGCGCAGATGCGCCATCAGATTTCCGACATGCGCGCGCTCATCGAGAACGATGTTCGATTCTTGAGGCAGTTCTCGTGAAGATCCCCTTGTCGTGGTTGCGTGAGTTCGTTGAGTTATCCGAGAGTGTTGACGAACTGACGATCCTCTTAGACGATCTTGGCCTCGTGGTCGAAGGCGTCGAGAGAGTGGGCGAAGGACTCGACGACGTGGTCGTCGCGCGCATCGACGAGATACGTCCGATCGACGGAGCTGATCGGGTACGTCTGGTCGTGGTGGACGCGGGGGACGGCCCGGTCGAGATTGTCTGCGGAGCGTCAAATTTCGCCCTGGGCAACTATGTTCCTCTCGCGCCTATCGGGGCTGAACTGCCGGGTGGCTTCGTGATCACCGAGCGCAAGATGCGCGGCGTCACCTCACACGGCATGCTCTGCTCGGCGCGCGAACTGCGCCTCAGCGACGACCACGAGGGCCTCATGATCCTCGACGACCTGACGACACCGCGAGTGGGCGAGAGTCTTCTCGAAGCTTTGGGCATCGTGGCCGACGTCGTCTTTGACATCTCGGTCGAAGGTAATCGGCCCGACGCGTGGTGCGTCGAAGGGGTCGCGCGTGACCTGGCGACTCGACTCCAGCGACCTTTGGCATCGCCGCCCTTGGCCACTCCCAACAGCGCCGTGAAGAGCGACTCAGTCGCCACGGCCGGCATCGAGGCACCCGCCCTGTGCGGACGCCTGACCGTCTCGGTGCTTCGACGGGTCGCGGTAGGTCCTTCACCCTCGTGGGTGGCCCAGCGACTGCTGGCCTCGGGCATGCGACCAATCTCGAACGTCGTGGACGCGTCGAATCTCGTGATGCTCGAACTAGGTCAGCCCACGCACCCCTACGACGCGAAACACGTTGCGTCCCAAACACTGCGCGTGCGGGCAGCTCGACCGGGCGAGAGCCTCGTCACCCTCGACGGCGTGGAACGCACCCTGGCCCGTCCCGGACGCGGACTTGGCGACAGCGGCGAGGATTGCGTCATCGTCGACGGCGATGACGTCGTGATTGGTCTCGCGGGCATGATGGGTGGCTCGTCGAGCGAGATCAACGAGACCACCACCGACGTGTTGGTCGAGGCGGCGTTTTTCGATCCAATGAACATTGCGCGCAGTTCCAAGCGTCACGGACTTCGTAGTGAGGCGTCGGCAAGGTTTGAGCGAGGCGTGGATCCTCAGTTGGCGTTGCGCGCCGTAGCCCGTTTCGTCCACGTACTTCGCGAGAGTGTTCC
>JBEKWQ010000205.1:0-2867 GCA_049512875.1 Acidimicrobiales bacterium | reverse complement strand
CACCTCTTTACGGACGCTGAACGCCCGAAGTGGTCGGCCCCTGGTCGCCGCCACACCCGCGGTGATGAACGAGGCGCCGTCCGCACCCATGGTGAGCCCTCCGATGGCGGTCGCGTCAGGGGGGATCCTTTCGAGGAGCAGCGTCGCCACGTCGACCATGGTCTCGGGCGCGCAAATCGTCTGCTTGGAGTCGATGAACCACGACGACGTGCGCCCGGACTTTAAGGTGAAATCCCCGCGACGAACCGAATGGTCCATGAGGTGCTCGAGCACGCGACCTCGTGCGTCGTTCACGTCAGCACCACCGAACCAGAACCGCTTCGAATGTTCCCGATCACTGACGCCGTGAGGCCGTGCTCGCGCGCCACTTCGACGGCCGTGTCGGTGTCGTCGGCGTCGACCACCACCACCATGCCGAGTCCACAGTTGAAGACGTGAACCATCTCGTCCGCGCTCACCTGGCCACGACGTTGGATCTCGAAGAAGATCTCAGGAGTATCGAACGCCTCGAGGTGGATGACGGCGTCGCGAGTGGGTGGCACGACGCGCACGACGTTGCCCATGATGCCGCCACCGGTAATGTGCGCCGCCGCTCGAACCCCGTCGCCCATCTTCTTTCGCATGGCCGTCAGGGCCGGCGCGTAGATGACCGACGGCAAAAGTAGTTCGTCACCCAACGTGCGCGTCGCACCCGAGTACGCCGGACGCGTCAGGGCACCGGATTCTCCGATGAGCACTTTGCGCGCGAGCGAATAGCCGTTCGAGCGTAGTCCAGGTGACCCGAATCCGATCAGCGCGTCACCCTTGTGGACCCGGTGCACGCCCAGTTCGTGGCCGCGCTCGAGCACGCCGACCGCAAAACCCGCGACGTCCAGGTCGTCAGGGTGCATCACGTCACCGTGCTCGGCGGTCTCACCACCCAGCAACGCAATGCCCGCGTTACGACAGCCCTCGGCGATGCCGGTCACCAGTTCCTCGAGGCGCGCGGGATCGAGCGACCCCACCGCCACGTAGTCGAGCATGAAGAGCGGCTCGGCGCCAACGCACGCGAGGTCGTCGACGAGCATCGCCACGAGGTCTCGACCAACCGTGTCGTAGCGACCCACTTGACGCGCCACTTCAAGCTTGGTGCCCACGCCGTCGGTGGACGCGACCAGCACGGGGTCCTTCATCTTCGCGCGGTTGAGTGCGAACATACCCGCGAAGCCGCCGATGCCGCCGAGCACCTCGGGCCGCTTCGTGCTGTCGACGACCCCCTTGATGCGCTGGACCGCGTCGTCGCCCGCTTCGATCGATACGCCAGCCGCCTGGTACGTCATGCCGCCCTGGGGCTGTTCGAGTAGTCGACTCACCAACGGCCCCCGCTCGCCCCTAGGGCTACCGGGGTCGGTGCGGGATAGTTACCAGTCAGACACGCGTCACAACACTCGCCGTCCAGTTGGATGGCGCTGCGCAAATTTGCCAGAGTGATGAACTCGAGGGTGTCTGAACCAATGAACGCGTTCATCTCGGGAATCGAATTGTTCGCCGCCAGCAAGTCGTCCTGCGTGGGAGTATCGATGCCGAAGTAGCAGGGCCACATGAACGGCGGCGACGAGATCCGAAGGTGCACTTCTTTGGCTCCCGCGTCGCGCAACATCTTCACCAGCGCTTGGGTCGTGGTGCCTCGAACGATCGAGTCGTCGACCACGATGAGGCGTTGGCCCTCGATGTTCTCGCGCAAAGGGTTCAGCTTGCGCCGCACGCTGGCCGCACGTTTATTCTGATCGGGCGCGATGAAGGTCCGCCCGATGTAGCGATTCTTCACGAGTCCGTAGCCAAAGGGTATCCCCGAGGCCTTGGCGTAACCCTCGGCCGCGGGTACGCCCGAGTCCGGCACGCCCATGACGATGTCCGCTTCGACGCGAGACTGGCCCGCGAGGAGCTCACCCATCCGTCGCCTGGTGGTGTGAACCTGGTGGCCCATGAGATACGTATCGGGTCGAGCGAAGTAGACGAACTCGAAGATGCACAACTTCTGTTTCTCGCCCGCCGGTTCGAGGAGCTGGGCCGACGTGATGCCAGCGCTCGTGATCGTGATCATCTCACCCGGTTGGATCTCTCGAACGAACGTGGCGCCGATCACGTCTAGAGCCGGTGATTCAGAAGCGACCACCCACCCGTCAGGCCCCCCTTCACCCGGCAAGCGACCGAGACAGAGGGGGCGAAAACCGTAGGGGTCACGCACGGCGTGTACGGCGTCGGCTTCAAGGACCACCATCGAAAAGGCGCCTTCCGCTATTGCGAGCACGATCGACAACGCTTCGGCGAGTGTGTGGCCATTCTCCACCTCGCGCGCAAGTAGTTCTGCGACCAGGTCCGAGTCCGAGAGCATGGACGTGACCTGAATGCCCGCCTTATCGGCGAGCTCTGAGGTGTTGGTCAGATTGCCGTTGTGCGCGATGGCGAATCCCGAAGAACCCGCCGATCGAAACACGGGTTGGGCCGCCGTCCAGTTCGCCGAGCCCGACGTGGAGTAACGGGTGTGACCAATGACCAATGAACCGGCGAGCGCGCGCAAGGTCGTGTCGGCAAAGACGTGACTGACGAGCCCGTTGTCCTTCACGACCGTGATCTGTTGGTTGTGAAAGGTGGCCATGCCGGCCGATTCTTGACCTCGGTGCTGGAGCGCGTAGAGCGAGTCGTAGCAAAGGTGCGCGACGTCGCGTCCCGGTGCAACAATCGCGACGACCCCGCAAGCTTCTTTCATTCCTTCTCCACTGTAGGGGTCAGGGGTTGAAGAGGCACTGGGACATTCTCGCACAGCCACCCGGCCACGAGGCGATTGGTGGATACTCTTGGACCGTGATTGACCTGCACACCCACTC
>JBEKWQ010000204.1:0-2877 GCA_049512875.1 Acidimicrobiales bacterium | reverse complement strand
GAGGAAGTGGGCGAGTCCTCGGGTGTGCTGCTTCGTAACGACACCAGCTTCGTGATCCTGAACGCCTTCCCCTACGGCTCGGGTCACTTGCTGGTGCTTCCTCGTCGTCACGTCGCCACGCTTCAGGAATTGAGCGACGAGGAGTACGCCGAGTTCTTCTGGACCTTGCGAAAGACCGTGGTCGCGCTCGAAGAGACCTACGGTCCCGACGGGATGAACGTCGGTTTCAATATCGGCCACGCGGCCGGCGCGGGCATCCCCAAGCACCTGCACGCGCACGTGTTGCCGCGCTGGAGTGGCGACACGAACTTCATGACGTCGATTGGTGAGACGCGAGTGCTGCCCGAATCACTGGCCTCGACCTGGCAAAAGGTCCATGGTCACCTTTAGCCCCCCCTACGGGGTGGCGCCGGTAGACTTTGGCGCAAGGGTCCGGAGGATCAATGCTTGACGGAAATTTTCGCAAGTCCGTAGATACGGTCACCGCACCCATTGGTCGCTGGCTTGTGCGGATTGGCTTTTCAGCGGACGTACTGACCGGATCGGGCCTCGTCTTCGCGTGCGCGACCGCTTGGGCGATAGGCGCGGGTTACCTCTACCTCGCGATCGTGCTGCTCACCCTCACCGGTTTTCACGACCTCTTTGACGGTCCCGTCGCCAAGGCCTCGCACCGCGCGAGCCAGCGCGGTAGTTTCTTCGATTCGGTCGTCGACCGACTCTCCGACGCGATCTTGATGGGCGGGGTCGCGTTCTACCTCGTCGCTCGCCACCACGGTCAACTCGTGTTGTTGCCCTTCGCCCTTCTCACGACGACCTTCATGATCTCCTACCAACGCTCCAAGGCCGAGAGCCTGGGACTGAAGGCCAAGGGCGGGCTCATGGAGCGCGCCGAACGCATGGTCCTGCTCGGGGCGGCGATGCTCTGGGCGCCGATGTTCATCCCGGGGCTCTGGCTCATCCTCGCGCTGACGGCTATGACCGCCGCGGGACGGTTCTGGCGGGTCTGGCAGATCGCCGCGGCGCCCGAACCCACCCAGGTCCCGTCGATTCGTCACTTACAGGCGAATCGGATTCGTCGAGGACTCAGTCGTACGTCTCGCCACTAGGTCGCCCGTGAACGCGCGCGTCGCCGTGTTCAAATCGATCGGCGCGATCCTCGAGAGGCTGCCCGAACGTTTCGACGTCGCCCTCGCGCGACGTATCGCGCTGGTCTTCGGGCGACGCAGCAACACCGCGAGGGCGAACCTGCGCACCAACGTCGTCCACGCGCTGGGCGGTGACGGGCTCGAGGTAGAAGCCGCGCTCGCCGATCGGTTCGTCGAGCGCGGTTTCGCGAGTTACGGCCAGTACTGGGCCGATGGGGCCAAGTTGCCCGGTCTTCGCAGCTCGACGATCACTGATCGCTTCAAAATCGGCGAGGGTCTCGAGTACTTGCTCGACGCCAAGGCACGCGGCAAGGGAATCGTCATCGCGCTGCCGCACATCGGAAGTTGGGAGTGGGGCGGATCGTTCCTCGCCACGCTCGACCTGGGGATGACCGCGGTCGCCGAGGCACTCGAACCGCCCGAGCTCTTTGCCTGGTTCAAAGAGAAGCGCGAGTCCATCGGTATCAAGATCGAGCCGCTCGACGCGCACGCGGGCGCGGTGCTGCTCGGGGTGCTGCGCGACGGGGGCGTCGTCGGTCTGCTCTGTGACCGCGATCTCCAGGACAACGGGCTCGAGGTGGACTTCATGGGTGAACGAGTCACCATCCCCGCCGGCCCGGCGACGTTGGCGTTGCGCACCGGGGCGGTGCTCGTGTGCGCGGCCTGCTACTCGGGACCGGGTCGCGACCACTTCGCGGTGATCACGCCACCTCTCAGCATTGAACGAACCGGGCGACTTCGCGAAGACGTGGCCCGGCTCACGCAGTTGATCGCGACCGACCTCGAGGGTCTGATCCGACGAGCCCCCGAACAGTGGCACGTCCTGCAACCGAGGTTCGAGGCGTGACGAGCCGCGTCGCGCTGGTCTCGCCCTACGCGCTCAGCGTCTTTGGAGGAGTCCAGGAACAAGTGCTCGCCATGAGCCGCGAACTCACGCAGCGCGGTCTCGAGGTACTCGTGGTGGCACCGGACGCGTCGGACCGGTCGGTCTATGACACCAAGGCGATCGTGGAACGATTCGGTAAGCGACTCTCCCTACCCGCCAACGGATCGCGAGCACCCTTGACGCTCTCGGCGCGAGCCTCGTGCGCCGCGCGCGCGGCGGTGCTCGACTTCGCACCCGACGTCGTGCACTTTCACGAACCCTTCGCGCCGTTGCTCGGATGGTCGACGCTTCGTGCCCACGCCGCGCCCAGCGTGGCGACGTTTCATCGCAACGGTTCGGGTCCCGCTCTTTCGTGGGGCGCGCCCTTGTTGCGCCGGCTCGCACGAGGCGTCGACGTGGCGAGCGCGGTGAGTGCGTCCGCGGCGATGACCATTCGTCGCGCGACGGGCATCGAGGCCACGGTACTTTTCAATGGCTTTGAGACCGATCGGTTCGTCGCCTCGGCGAGGGAGCGTGCGGGCGACGTCACGCTCGTGTGCGTGGGGCGCCTCGAGGAACGAAAGGGCGTCAGCGTCGCCATCGACGCGGTGCGAATCCACAACGCCCGGGGCGCGGACCAGTGGCGGCTCGTGGTGATTGGCGATGGTCCCGAAAGGGCGCGTCTGGAGGCGCGCGCGGGCCATGACCCCCTGGTCGTCTTCGTCGGGGCGGTCCCCGACGACGTCAAACGAGGCTGGTTGCGTCGTGCGAACGCGCTGATCGCCCCGGCCCTGCGAGGAGAGAGTTTCGGACTGACGCTGCTCGAAGCAATGGCCAGTGAAACCATGGTCGTGGCCAGTGACATCG
>JBEKWQ010000203.1:0-2880 GCA_049512875.1 Acidimicrobiales bacterium | reverse complement strand
GACGGTTCTGGGCCAAGGTCGGATGCAGCGCCTCCCAGACGTCAGCGCCGCGTCCTGAGGGGCGGAGTCGGGTGAGGCGCAGTTCGGCGTCGTAGTGCGCGGCCAATTCTTCAAATCGGTCGAGCTGTTCGATGCTCTCTCGCGTCATTACGACTGAGATCTTGAACGGACCGAACTGAGCGGACTTCAAATTGTCCATCGCCCGGCGAGCCTGGTCGTAACTGCCGACCCCGCGAACTCGGTCGCTCGTCGCGGCGTCAGCGCCGTCGATGGAGATCTGGACGTCGAGGTAGCCGATTCCCGCGAGGCGTCTCGCGGCGGCCTCGTCGATTCGCGTGCCATTGGTAGAGAATTTGACGCCGACCTTCTGGTTCACCGCGTGTTCGACCAATTCAAAAAAGTCGCGCCTGATCATCGGCTCACCGCCGCCGATGTTGATGTAGAAGATCTGCATGGCCGCGATCTCGTCGATGAGCGCCTTGGCCTCGTTCGTGGACAGCTCCCTCGGGTCACGGCGGCCCGAGGACGACAAACAGTGCGAGCACGCGAGGTTGCACGCGTAGGTGAGCTCCCACGTAAGACAGATCGGTGAACTAAGTCCGCGCTCGAATCGATTGCGTAGTGAGTCAGCGTTCACAGATGATCTCCGAGGAGGCGAGTGAGGAAAGAGCCTTCACGTACTGATCGTGAAGGACCGGGGGCAACGTCGAGGCAATGGCTAGGCCGACGTTGTCGAAAGAATCAAGGCGTCGAACAAGGTCGACGAGTTCGCGGGACTTTAAAAAGACGAGACGCCGGTTGCCGTGGTGGTAAGCCAACGCACCAAAGGCCTCGTCTCGAAGTGAGACCTGCTCGCTGAGGCGCCAAGGCAGCGTCGCGTCAAGAACGCCCGTCGTCGAGAGCGACACGATCTAGTAGACCCCGCAAAGTCCGTCAATCGACACCTCTTCGACCAGCAACTCTTCGACGTCACCGATTTCTTGATCCGTCTCCTCTTCCGTCAGTGTTTCGTTCGACACGTGTTCTCCTTAGTTTTCACTCAATCTAACGTCTTGGCGCAACTGGGTCGCGCCCGTGCGAAACTACGCGGGTGACCAGTCTCACGCCCCACACGCCGGTTGATGTTTCAAGCCTCGTGGGCACCCGGGTGATCCTCGACGCTGACGCAACGTTTCTGGACCGTAACTTCCTCGTCGGGGGAGCCCCGTGGCGACTCCTACGCCTACCGGGATCCTCTCTCGACGTCGCCAAGCGCTGGAAGACTGGCGACGTCGTGCGCCCCGGCGAGGAGACCTTCGCACGCACGCTCATTCGCCAGGGGTTTCTTTTTCCCCAGTACAGCGGCGAATCCTCGCTCGACGACGTCGACGTCGTCATACCCGTGCACAACAACACCACCTCGTTGCGCCAACTCCTGATCCAACTCGAGGGACTTCACGTCACCGTCGTTGACGACGGTTCTCCTGACCCTACGTTCGTGCGCGACTGCGCTCGCCAAATGAGCGCCAACCTGGTGCGACTGGAATGGAACCTCGGAGCCGCGAGCGCGCGCAACTCCGGCGCCGACGCGACGAAGCGACCGTTCCTCTGTTTTGTGGACGATGACGTTAGTCTCGCCAACGCCCGACACGTGTTATCTCTCCTGCGCGCAGAGTTCCAGGACCCCGAACTGGGCGCGTGTGCCCCGAGGGTCCGAGGTGGCGAAGGCCCAGGTATAAGGGACCGGTACGAACGGCGATTCGGTCCACTCGACATGGGCCCGCGCGCGACGATCGTCATTCCCGGCGGGCCCGTCAACTACGTACCGACCGCCTGTCTGATGGTACGCCGCGACGCCTTCGGTGTCGGTTTTGACGAGGAACTTCGTCTAGGCGAAGACGTCGACTTCATCTGGCGACTCCACGACCACGAGTGGCTCGTTCGCTACCTCACGAGCGTTGAAGTGTCGCACCGGGCGCGAACGACCTGGCGAGGCTGGTGGAACCAGCGCGTTGGCTACGGCCGCTCGTCGAGTGAACTCGCCCGACGGCACGGCGACCGGCTCGCCCCGATGCGCGCGGACAGGTGGACCTTGGCGGCGTGGCTTAGCGTGCTCGTCGGCAGGCCCGCGGTGGCGCTTCGAATCATGCGAGTCGGCCGCGATCAACTTAAGGACAAGCTCAGCCACCAAGCCGACGACCCCAAGGAACTCGCCAACCAAATCCTCTTTCGCACGATGATCCGTAGTGGTGGACCATTGTCGCGTGCCGTCGTTCGAACCTACGGACTGGCGCTACTGGTCGCAGCGATTCATCCCAGACTGCGCCGTCCCGCTTTGACATTGTTCGCGGTCGGCACGGCGTGGCGATGGCGTCACGTGCGTCTGCACGTAGAAGACATTCCCCTTGCGATGGCCGACGACGCCGCGTACGGCGTTGGGGTCTTTCGAGGCGCGTGGCGCACGCGATCGCTGGTAGCCCTAACGCCACGGATCACAAAGTCGACTATCACGCTGGGCGATGTCATCGGCGTCAACCGTCTGCTTGCTCAGGTCCCCCGCTTCGCTCGGCGAGTGACACGAGGACCGGATTCCTAGAAGCGAATAACCCCGCGGAGATTCTCGCCTGATGCCAAGTCGTCGGCGGCCTGCTGGACCTCGTCAATCGAGTACTCCCGGGTGATGAGCTCGTCGATGAAGAACTTGCCTTCGTGGTGCAGGCGCAGCAGTCGCGGCACCTGGATACGTGGGTTCTCCGAACCGAACACCGTGCCCCGGATCTCTTGATTGGTCATTGAAAGCATCGTCACGTTGAGTTCGACGGTCGTCATGTCGTGCGCCGCGAGTGACGTCACGACGACGACGCCACCTTTCGCAGTGATTGAGCGGGCTTGTTCGATTAA
>JBEKWQ010000202.1:0-2884 GCA_049512875.1 Acidimicrobiales bacterium | reverse complement strand
GAAGTGCCGTCGGCCAAATGGACCGTGGCCGTGGCGACGTCAAGGCGTGTCGCGGCGACCCCGAGGAGCAGCGTCACGCCATTCGTGTCCACGTGTTCGGGCGTCGCCAACGTCGTCTTCTCGGGACCCCACTTGCCAACCAACACGTTCTTCGACAGCGGCGGTCGATCATAAGGTGCGTGTCGTTCGTCACCGATCAACGTGACCTGGCCCGAGTAGCCATGGCGGCGCAACGCCTCGACGAAGCGCCAACCCGCGAGGCCCGCACCGACGACGACGACGTGGTCGTCAGCCGTCAGATTGCTCACGAGAACATGGCGAGCCACTGCTCGCGCGTCGTGGGAGCAAGCACGAAATTATGTTGACGCACCTCGCCCATGGGCGCACTGGACTCGGGCGAATAACGATGACCCGGAAAGAGCACCGCGTCGTCACCGACGCCACTCAAGCGAGAGGTCAACGTTTCGTACATCTCATCAGGATCCGCTCCGGGCAGGTCAGTGCGGCCACAGCCGTCAATGAAGAGCGTGTCACCGCTGAGTAGACGTCCGTCGACCAGAAAGCATTGGCTGCCCGGCGTGTGTCCGGGCGTGTGGATCAGGGTCACGTCCAGTTCGCCGGCCCTGACGTGTTCGCCCGACTCGTGGCTGACCAGCGCGCTCTCATCAACGCCGGTGACCAACGTGATCCACGCCGACTCGTCGCGCTGCACGTGAACTGGAACGTCCACGACTTCAAGCAGTTCGCGAATCCCGTCGATGTGCGTGCCCATCAGGTCACCGCCCACGTGGTCCGCGTGAAAGTGCGTGGCCAGCACTCCAGACACCCTCATGCCATCCGCCTCGACCAGCTCAACGAGTTCGCCGGGCGAATACGCGGGGTCCACGAGCAACGCGTCACCCGTCGCGCGATCACCGAGGGCGTAGACGAAGTTCACCATTTGTCGTGCCACCCTGTCGTCGCGCGCGAAGTCCCGTCCGGAGAGGAGCTGGCGAAAGTACAGACGTTCGCTCACTCTTGTTCAGCCACTCTCGCAATTCTCGGTGCTAGTTCCTCGACCTTGGCCTTGGTGGCGTCCAGGCGCGCCTCGAGGGACTCGATGATCTGCGTGGCCCGCTCGAGCTTCACGAACAAGTCATCGACCGAGACCTCACCTTCGTCGAAGGACGCCACAATCTCGTTGAGCTCAGTTGCCGCCTCGTTCCAGTCGCCAATCGTCATTACTCTTCTCCATCTTTCTTCTCCACAGTCGATTCAAAGGCGCCGTCACTGAGACGGACTCGCACGAGGTCACCCAGTGCCACGTCGTCGAGTCGCTTCATCACCCGACCATCGACGCCCGTGACGATCGCCCAACCCTGCGCCAGACGCTTGACGGGGTCGTACGCGCTCAACAGTTGTCGCGCGCTCACCAGCATCTGGTGAGCGGCACGCAACATATGATCACTCTGCAGTACGAGTCGCTCGCGAGCGGCACGCAGGTGGCGCGCTTCTAATCGAAGCCGGTCGCGCACGGCGAAGATCATCGTGCGCCGACGCTCGCCCACGTATTCGGTGGCCTCGTCGAGTATGGCCTCAGTGGCGCTGAGGACCCGCTGGGCGGGTAGGCGGACGTTGCGTTCGTGCCATTGGGCCACCATGTGTACGAGGTCTTCACCCAGTTTGGTGGGCGTAATGGCTCGCGTGTGCGCCACGAGGTCGGCGATCGACTCGTCGCCGGTGTGACCGATCCCCGTAAAGACGGGGGTCGACGCGCCCGCAATAGCGCGCGCCACCCGTTCGTCATCGAAACAGGCGAGGTCGCCCTTGGATCCACCCCCTCGCACCACACAGATCACGTCGACCCGACTCTGGTCGAGTGTTTCTACGGCGCTCACGATCTGGGCTGGCGCGGCGTCGCCCTGCACGGCGGTCTTAACCAGCAGAATTTCGAAGCCGTAGCCGGATTTCAACAACTGGCCGGTGAAGTCGCTGTAACCCTCGGTGCCTGGACTTGCCACGAGTCCCACGCGAAGCGGCACCGGCGAGAGCGGTCGCAGCTTGTTGGTTTCGAGCAGACCCTCTTTGTTCAATCGCGCAATGAGTTCTTGACGTCGGCGCGCGACGTCACCGAGCAGTCCTTCGACGTCGATGGCGGTCACGGTGAATCCGATGCGACCCTGTGGCGCGTAGCGGTCGACGTAACCGAAACAATTCACGATGGCCCCGGGGTTGAGCGTCACGCCCTCCTCGGCCAGTTTTCGCTTGAGAGGATTCCACTGCGATGCCCAGCAATGCGCGTTGAGCACCGGACGCTTGGTGTCACTGGACGTCGAACCGGCGTCGACGAGATCGAGATACAGGTGGGTCTTCTCGTAGACCTTGGCCACCTCACCGCGTACCCAGCGTGGGTGTCGACGGCCGAGGGCGGCCTCGAGGTGCGCGGTCACGAGTTCGTAGAACTGACCTACTTCGAGAACCGGCTCGTCGGCCGCGGATTCGTCTAGCACCACGTCGCGAGGCTACCGCTCGTCACCAAAGTGAAAACGTCATTTGTTTGTAACGGGTCGGTATGTCAGAATTGACGCCGGATAGTGAGTTGACTGGGTGGCCGCACGTTTCTTCGGAGACGTGAGGAAAGTCGGGGCTCCACAGGGCAGGGTGCTCACGAGACGTGAGTCGCGGTGACGTGCAGGACAGTGCCACAGAGAACAGACCGCCGATGGCCCGCTCGTCGGGCACAGGTAAGGGTGAAACGGTGCGGTAAGAGCGCACCAGCGCGCTGAGCGATCAGGGCGGCTTGGTAAACCCCACCCGGAGCAAGATCAAACGTGGGAGCGCGTGGCCCGCATGTCTTGGAAACAAGGCACTCCCGAGGTAGATCGCTTAGATGGATGGCTACCCA
>JBEKWQ010000201.1:0-3023 GCA_049512875.1 Acidimicrobiales bacterium | reverse complement strand
TGATCGCGATGAGGCCGAGCAGGTTGAACCAACCCGTGAACCACGCCCAGCGGACGCCGCCGAGGCTGTAGGCCCAGTAGTAGATGCCGCCCGCTGTCGGGTACTTCGACGCGAGCTCAGCCATCGAAAGCCCGACGAGCAGGACCAGGAGGCTAATCACCGGCCAGCCGATCGAGACCGCGATCGGTCCGCCATCGTTCCACGCCTGTCCAAAGGTGGTAAAGCAACCACTGAGGATGCAGATGATCGTGAGCGAAATCGCGAAGTTGGAGAACCCGCTCCAACCTCGGTTCAGCTCTTGCTTGTATCCGAGGGCGGCGAGCCGCTCCTCGTCCGACGACAGCCCTTTGGAGCGATCGCTCATCCGGCCCTCCCCATGTCTCGGTCCCGTAGGACACGCTGCGATGAGCGACCTCCGCTCAATTGTGGGAAAATATACACGAATCGCGCCGCGTCGTTTGTGAATTCTGAAGAAACTTTGCAGAGTATTACTGGACCGAACTCATTCGAGTGCGAGGCGTGAGCGGAACGAACCTCACCGCCGCTGCCAATGACCGCGAAGCCCACCGGCGGCTTCGCCGGCGCCCACACATGGTCTGCGCGAGTGTTGCAAGACCAGACTTCTTGCAGAGAGACGGAAGTGGCGCTGATCAGTAACCCGCTCGATGGCGCTCGGGAACAGTGAAAAGATCCAATCCGAAAGTTGCGGCGTTCCTCGCTTCGCCGTTGCCTTGGCCTCGTCGTACCTCTCAGAGATTGTCAAGGTGTTCGGAGTTTTTCAACGTTTCGTAACCTCCGATAAACTATCTCGTAATAAACGAAAGTCTTACTTGGCCCTCGTAGCTCAGCGGATAGAGCATTGGCCTCCGAAGCCATGTGCCCGGGTTCGAGTCCCGGCGGGGGCACGGCGAACGCCGCCTCGTTGCAATGATTGGACCGTAGCTACCGAGGCGTTCCTTCGACCTTTCCCCTGGGAAAGGTAATCGAACCACTGTTGTTTTGGTTGATTGACGGACAATGGGCTGACAAACCTCGATGCGGGTCTGTCCCTACAGCGCAGTTACCGACGACGCAACGATGTCCGGTCTGAAGGTCCTTCTCGCGAGGGACCTTCAGACCGAAAACTTCAGTGCCAAAGACCGTGACCCAAGGGCCAGGTGAACGTTGGCAGGTGAAGCACCGGCAAGAATCCCGGCAGTGGACAGAGCCCCGTCGGAGTCGACGTCGAACAGGCCGTCAGGAACCAGCTGTTGCCGGTCCCCTTCGAACCACTACCCGTGGATCCGTCAACCACGTCGGTGGTCGTGTTCTTTGTCGCGCTGTTCAGTAAGAAACGGTTCGAGGACGAACCAGATGCCACGTAGATACCGACCTGGTTCGCCTGAAGGAGATTCGCACTGAACGAGTTCTCGTTACTGGCGACGGCTTGGGTGACGTTGAAGTAGTTCTGGGTGCCAGGACCGCCGACGTAGGCGCCGTAGCCGTTGGCCTGCACGGTATTCAAACTGACGTTGACACCCTTCGCTCCAAAGAGGGCGATGCCGTACTCCTGGTTGCCGGTCACCGAGTTTGCGGTCACCGTCACGTTCGACGTCACACTGTCGACTTCGATGCCGTCACCCAGTTCATTGCCAAACGCGACCGATCCCAACACCGCGCCCGTCACGCTGTTGTCGGCGATCACCCACGGGCCGGGTGTGGGATCCCACTGGGGAACGACGACGTTCCCGTTGAGCGCCTCGCCCGCGGATTCAAGGACATCAATGTTGTCATTGTTCGCGCTGACGTGGTTACCGAGAATCGAGAGATTACCGGCGTTGATAACCAAGATTCCGTCCGCGCTATAAATGGGGCCACCCGACGGTACCGTGTAGTTGTTGGCAGTCACGGTGTTCCCCGTGATCTGCGCCGAGGCGCCGAACACCTGAATGCCATTTTGCGCGATGAGCGTGGTAGCACCAATACCGGTGGTCACCGAGTTCGAGATAGAACAGACGGTGCCCGCGTCATCGCAGGTGATGCCGTTCTTATCGTAATTGGACACGTTCACGTCTTGGATCGTGACCTTCGACGGGCTCGCACTTCCACCGTCGGTGGCGACGTAGATGCCTAGTCCCTGCTGACAACCAAACAATGACACGGGCAGTTGAATCCCGGTCACGTTGACGTTCGCCAGGACGCCGCTGGCGTCGTGGTAGTACACACCAACGAAGTCCTGGCCGCATCCGGTGAAAAACGACGAGGCCGCTGAGCCGTTCACGCTGAGCGATGCCAACGTCGCCGACGTCACGCCGGGCGCCACGTCGACGACGTAGTATTGAGGTTGAGCGCTATCAGTATCGGCATCGAAGAGCGAAAGGGTCAATGGTTCGATGACCGTACTCGCGGCACCAGCGCCGACGATCGACACGTTCTTCGTGATTGTCACCTGTTCGGCGTACGTGCCCGCAGCGACCGAAACGGTGCCGCCGGCGGGCGTCTTCGTTAAGGCGTACGAGATCGTCTGACACGGCGTCGAAGCAGAGGTGCAGGAATTGGAGGTGTTATTTCCAGTCGTGGCGACGTACGTCGTCGATGGACTTGACGCTGACGCGGGGAGCGACGTGAAAAGAGCAGAGCCCAGCGCGCCAAATACGAGGGTAAGCGCCGCAACAGCCGACACGACTAATCGAGATGACTTCATTCATTCTCCTTAAAATGGTCGCGTCGCGCGAACATCGACAAACCGTACAGCAGTACCTCTTATATAGCAATGCCCGACCCTGGTGTCTCGATATCGAGACACCGCCATCTAAATCAGAGACGAATTTCTCTGTTTTGGCCGATTTCGATGCGATCGCCTGCGAATGGTCGCGGTCGAAGCAGTTTGAACCTCTGCCAGCGCCACGAGAAGGTGCCTTTATTGCCAATATGTCTTGTTGTGCTAACGGCACGCCTCGAGTGATGAGGCGGTGATGCTCCCCAGACCAGTGAATTCCTCTCGTGACTGGGTCTGCGTCGTGACGAAAAGGATGTGGGACAGC
>JBEKWQ010000200.1:0-3059 GCA_049512875.1 Acidimicrobiales bacterium | reverse complement strand
GTGTCGGCGATCTTCTCGAGCACCCCCGCGGCTAAGGCGAAGACTCGTAGCCCGCGAGATTGGGCCGTACCTAGAACCTGGGCCACGACCGCACTGGTCTGTTCGGCCCCGTCAACGTAGATCGCCTCAAACTCCGCCCCCGAGTCGAGGCCCGCTTCGATGAGATCGGGGCCTTCGAGAACGCACACTCGCTCACTCCAGCGAAGCGAACGCTTGTTGACGAGGCGTCGCAGTCGACGCACCCGTTGATGTGACGGCCCTAACGCCTCGATCAGAACGACCTACTTCGCCAGTGCGTCGCTCGCCTGGGCGACGATCGCGGCGAAAGCGGCGCTGTCGTTCACGGCCAGGTCAGCCAGCATGCGCCGATCCACTTCGATCCCCGCGGCGTTGAGTCCGGCGATGAACCGACTGTAACTGAGTCCGTGCGCGCGGGTGCCCGCGTTGATGCGCTGAATCCAAAGGCGACGCATCTCTCCCTTACGCGCGCGACGGTCACGGAAGGCGTAGACGCCCGAGTGCTGGACGGCCTGATTCGCCGCGCGAAAAGTACGACTGCGGTCACCGTAGTAACCCTTGGCCTCTTCGAGAATTGCCTTGTGATGCTTCTTGGCGTTGACCGCCCTCTTGACACGTGCCATTTCAGTTCCTCTTTCCTAACTAGATCTCTACAGACCCATCAACTTCTTGACGTTCTTCTCTTGGCCCGGCGCGATGTCGGTCTCGCGACCGAGTCGGCGCGCGCGCACCGACGACTTCTTCTCCATCAGGTGACCACGGAAGGCCTTGCGACGGCGTAACTTGCCGGTGCCGGTGATCTTGATGCGCTTCTTGGCGCCACTGTCGGTCTTCATCTTTGGCATTTCAACTCTCCTCTATCGACACTTCCGCCGAAATACTCGGCACGACCTCTGCTTGCGGCGCTTCCTTCGCGCTCTCGACCTTGGCCTTGGTCTTCTTCTCCGGGCCCAGCACCATGATCATGTTGCGACCGTCCAACTTCGCCGCCGATTCGACCTTCGCCACGTCCATGAGACGCTCGACGATGCGATCCAGGATCTTCTTTCCCAGTTCGGGGTGGGCTGACTCTCGTCCGCGGAACATGATCGTGATCTTTACCTTGTGACCTTCGTTCAAGAACTTCTCCACGAGGCGGGTCTTGGTATCGAAGTCGCCCGGACCAATCTTGGGGCGGTACTTCATTTCCTTGACACCCACGTTTTGAGTCTTGCGACGCGATTCCTTCGCCTTTTGGGCCTCGTCGAACTTGAACTTTCCGTAGTCCATGATCCGACACACCGGGGGTTGGGCCGTCGGAGCAATCTCCACGAGATCCAAATCGAGGCTTCGCGCCAGCGCCAATGCTTCTCGAGTCGATACGACGCCTCGCTGCGTTCCCTCGTTGTCGATCAGGCGGACGGTGTCGACGCGGATACGGTCATTGACACGGTGGTCTCCAGGCACTGTTGCGATAACTCACTCCTTGCTCTACGCGACGCCTCGTTGGCGTCGCCACGGCAAGCGGGGCGCAAAACTCCTGGGAACCCGGCGCACTCGAGTGGCCAGGTGGACGCTGGCGATGCCAACCTCACTTGCTGTGAACTGCCCCACTACGTTAGCAGAAGGCCAAAAGTCGCCCGGTCGCTGTTTTTAGCGCATCCTTAGGACCAGGCGTCTGGAACTCTTATGTACTCTTCGTATCTTTGTCCACCATGACCGCGACCCTCAGCCTCGACGATGAGACCAGACCCGCCGATTCCACCCGTTGGCGCCCGAGTGCGGCGGCGCTGGTCGCGCTCGGAGGCTTCGTCATTTTCGCGATTCTCGTGCTCACCAAGGCCACCGCCCTGCTCGAACCCGACGACTACGCCTACCGGGCCTCGATCGTGGCGCTGAGCCACGGACACATCCTGCTCACCAACGCCCAGTATGAGGCGCTCAATCGCCAGCTCGCCTCGAGTGGCGGGCAAGGAATCCTCCAGTGGCACCACCTCGCGTCGGGCAAGTGGATCAGTGAGAAAAACCCCGGCTATCCCTTCTTCGCGGTGCTGTTCTACATGCTCGGGCTTCTTCGCGTCACCCCCCTCTTCTACGGCGCCCTCGCGTGCGTCGGCCTCTTCGCGGGCGCCAAGGCGTGGCTCGGCAAGTGGGCCGGAACCTACGCGGTCTGGCTGTACTGCTTTTCGGGCGCCGCGATCACTTTTGCCTGGCGCGACACCATGCCCAGTTTCACGGACGCCTCGTTGATCGCGGCGGGCTTTGGGGCACTGCTTTGGACCATGCTCAGCGAAGACGCTCCACCTCGGCGACGCCTGGCCATTGGTCTACTCGGGTTCCTCGCGCTCGAAGGCGCCGTCTTCATTCGCTACACCAATATCATCGAACTCGTCGTCGCGATTGCGGGCGTGCTCGCCTTCGCCAGGACCGTGCAGATACCGTGGCGCACGATTGGCACCTGGTTGGGCACCGTCGTGGTCTTTGGCGTCGGCGTGCTGGCCTTTGACCAGTGGGCCTACGGCAAGGCGACCGCGACGGGTTACTCACCCGGTGAGATCAGCTTCTCACTCTCGGCCCTCTGGCCGAACCTGAAGGGCATGCCCAAGCAACTCACGACCTCCATGCCCTTTTGGGTCCTCGCGGGTCTGGCGTGCGTGTTCATCGCGGTTCGATTCGCTCGCGCCCGTGCGGGCGCCGCGTTCGACGAAGAACGTCGCCTCGCGGCCCGACGCGACGCCATGGTCGGACTCGTCCTGGCGGTTGGTTGGCTCAGCCTTTGGTTCCTGTATCTGACCTACACCTGGACGGTCAACCAGGTCGGTGGTGGCCACGGGGGACTGGGCGGTGGTCCTGGTGGTGGTGGCCTCACGGTGCACGTGATCCGCTTCTACCTACCCGCGCTCGGGCTCATCGCGCTACTGGGCTCGTGGTTGCTTGTTCGACTCGGTCGGCTCGTACCCTGGGCGCTCGTAGGCGCACTGGTACTCGCGGCGGTGCTGTCGTTTCACGCAATGGCGTCGTCGGGTTCCATTGGCGGCGGCCCGAACGGCGGGTTTCCTGGC
>JBEKWQ010000199.1:0-3079 GCA_049512875.1 Acidimicrobiales bacterium | reverse complement strand
TGGCTCGACATTCGAAGGGGACCAGTTGCGCGGTGATCGACGCTGGACGACAGTGTCGACAATTACCGGTTTTGAACCATTACATTTCTTCGAATGGACTGTTGGCGATCTCGCAAATCCTGTTTCCACGTGGAGTTTCTTGCTTGACTCCAACTCGAGCGGGATGACGTTGACCCAGAAGGTTACCCTTTGCGGTGGCCCGTCTCCGTTGACCAACTTCATCACCCTTCACCCCGACGATGCAGAGCGCCTCGTGCAAGAAAGACTTGTTTCGCTAAGGGCGCGAATGGCGCTAACGGTTGCCGGCCTTGTTGAGTTAGCGAAAGCACTCGTCTGAGAAGAGGAAGTATTGGTGGCAACGGTCCAACCCGCTAAATCTCTCTGTGAAACGATCCGGCAACGGCCGGCTCAGCGCTACTTCTTGTACGAGTAGAAACCCTGTCCGGACTTGCGTCCGAGCAGTCCCGCCTGGGTCATGCGCGACAACAACGGGGGTGGCGCCATATGAGGCTCCTTGAACTCCTCGTAGAGCGACTCGGCGACCGCGAGCGTCGTGTCGAGTCCGATGAGGTCGGTCAGGGCGAGCGGTCCGAGCGGGTGCGCGCAACCCACGACCATTCCGGTGTCGATGTCGTCAGCGCTCGCGAAACCCGACTCGAGCATTCGCACCGCAGAAAGAAGATAGGGGATAAGGAGTGCGTTCACCACGAACCCCGCGCGGTCGGGCGACGTGATCACGCGTTTCTTCAAGGGGCCGCTCGCGAACTCGTGCACTCGTTGGGTTGTCTCGGCGCTCGTGAGCAGTGAGGAGATCACTTCGACCAGCTTTAGTACTGGTACCGGATTGAAGAAGTGCATGCCGATGACCTGCTCGGGGCGACGGGTGGCCATGGCGAGTTTGATGATCGGAATCGAGGACGTGTTGGTCGCCAAGATGGCGTGCGGATCTTGCACGACCGCGTCCAGGGTCTTGAAGACCTCAACCTTGGTCTTCTCCTCCTCGGCCACCGCCTCGATGACGAGTTGGACGTTGGCGAGTTTGGCGAAATCCTCGCTGAAGTGAAGATTGGATCGGGCGAGAGTCGCCTCGTCCTCGGGGAGCTTGCCCGAGGTGACCGCTCTCGACAGCGACTTCTCGATTCGGTCGCGTCCGGCGTTGAGCGCTTCGGCGTTTCGTTCAATGACGGTGACGTCACTGCCCGATCGTGCCGCGATTTCCGCGATGCCTGACCCCATCAGGCCACAGCCGACTACACCAATCCGCTCCATTGGAACTCCTTTACGGTGACGGCATCACGCCGTGAAAAAAGTCTAGGTCGCTCGCGCGCTTGCCTTGAGTTCGTCCACCAGGGTGTAGGTGTTTTCCAACTCGTCCTGCAGCACCGTCGCAACGTGGGTGGTGGTGTCCACCACGAGATCGGCTTCGAGCACACGCGAAGAGTAGGACCAACCATCGGGAAGATGGAGTTTGGCTCCGAGATCACGCAGTGAGGTCTCGCTCAGACTCTCGTCAACGCCCGTGCAGTAGGCCTGCATGACGTAGGTTTTTGCGTCGGGCGAGGTCAGTTCGTGCACCGTGCTGCCCGCGTCGAAGTACCAGATCGCGCCCCGGTTGACGTGGCGCTCTCGGTAGAAGGACCGCACCACGTCACCATCGAGTTCGAGGGTCGCGACGCGTCGCATCTCGATGCCGCCGAAGTCACGGATCACCGGCTCCACGTTCGGGACCTTGCCTATACCGTCCATTAGCCAATAACGCGGACCGTTCAACAGAGCGAACGTGGCGCCGGCCTCCTTCGCGAGTATCTCAGGATCGAGCGCGCGCCAGAGCTCGTCGGGGCACTGGTTCATGGGAAAGGAATTGAAAACCTCGACCCGCTGGTCGCCTTCGAGGTAGGCGAGTAGTACCTCGCCGTAGCGCATGCCGCGCAGATGGGACAGTAGTCGGCCAGAACCAGAAGTGTTCATTGTCGCGTCCCTCATCTCGTACGGCGTAATTCCTACTTTCTTATCATGTCAAGCCGACGACGCCACCCAACGCCCGACCCGAGACCGACGGTGTCGCTACGATGGGCAATGCCCGTGTAGCGAGGCGACTCACGTAGAAGGCTGGGACACAATGGAAACCATCAACGTCATCATCGAAATCCCTCGTGGTAGTCAGAATAAATACGAGTACGACCACGAGAACCACACGATCAAACTCGATCGACACCTCATTGTCTCGATGGGCTATCCCGCCGAATACGGCTTCATCCCCGACACCCTGGGTGGCGACGGCGACCCACTTGACGCGCTGGTGCTCACCGAGTATCCGACGTTTCCCGGCTGCCTCATCGAGTCCAAGATTCTGGGTATGTGCATCATGGAGGACGAGAACGGCAAGGATGAGAAACTACTCTGCGTTCCCGACTACGACCCGGCCTGGAAGAAAGCAACGGACATCGGTGACGTGCCCAAGAACGTGCTCGATCGCATCGGTCATTTCTTCACGGTCTATAAGGACCTCGACGAGGGCAAGTGGATGAAGGTCGAGGATTGGGTGGGCCGTGACGCCGCACTGAAGGAACTCGCCGCTTCGCGCCAGCGTTTCAAGGGCTAGTCGAAGTCGCCGTTCGGATCCATGGCAGCGGTCGTTGAACCAGGCGAAACCGACGTTCGTCATTTCCTGCTCGCCACGCAGGCGTTCTTCTTCTTGTGCGTGAGCGTGTGTCTGTTCATCAACCACAGTTCACGGGCCGAGACCAGCGGCATCTCGTTCTTTGGCGTCTACCACCGAACGTTGGCGATTATCGTCCTCGGCTTCGCGGTGGCTTCTTTTGGATTGTGGCGCGCTTCGACGTACCTGGCCCGTGCGGGTCTTGCACACCTGAGCGTGCTCGGACTACGGTCCCTCGCCGCTGGGCTCGTCCTTCTGCTCCTCACGCCTTACAACAAGGGAACGTTCCTCAACTGGGCCCACATGAGCGTGGGCGTCGTGATGGCCCTCATCCAACTCGCTCTCGCCGCCCAGTTGATGATGCTCTACCGTTCCTGGCAGGCGGTGGGAGCATTCGTGATCCAGCTCATCGGAGGAATC
>JBEKWQ010000198.1:0-3114 GCA_049512875.1 Acidimicrobiales bacterium | reverse complement strand
GCACGCAGGTCGCCCACGCGCACGGTCGCCTCGAACTGGGTGTCGTGCGAGGGTCCCTTCGCCTCTAGTTCGTAGACCGGCGCGCCGTGACCGTGGGCCTCGGCCCACTGGCGAAGACGCGTCTTGGGATCGAGCGTGTCGCGAATCGTCGAGGCACTGGCGACGTCGCGGGCGAGCGCGGTCTGCACGAAGGCCTTGGCGACGTCGTAACCGCGTTCGAGGTACAGCGCCGCCACCACCGCTTCGAAGACGTCGGCGAGTAGCGACGGTCGCTCGAGTCCTTGTTCCTTGACGACGCCTTTTCCAATACGCACGTGTCGGGCCAGGTCCAGGCGCGAAGCCGCACGCGCGAGGGACGCCTCGTTCACCACGCGCGAACGCGCCACCGAACTCGCGCCCTCGTTGAGGTGGGGATAGTCACGAAGAATCAGATCGGCGACGGCGAGGTCGACCACGGCGTCCCCGAGGAATTCGAGACGCTCGTTGGACTCGCACTCGTGCTCGGCGGCGTAACTCGAATGGGTCAGGGCCAACGCGAGGAGTTCACTGTCGCGACGAAGTCCCAGCGTGTCAGCGAGCGCGTCGATCGAGGAGAGCAAAAGGCTCAAACCTCGCTACGCCACCTGCAGCTTGACCACCACGTAGTCAACGGCATCGCGCACCGAGAGAAGGCCTTCGAGGTCTTCGTCGTCGATGTGAAAACCGGCTGCGTAGGAGGCCAGCGTCTCTTCGAGGGCTTCGACCAGTTCGATCAGGGCGAGCGAATCAGCGCCCAGATCGGTGAAGGGCATGTCCTCGACGATCTCGTCAGGACTCTTCTCGAGGATCTCGGCGAGTTCTTCCTTGACGATTCCAAGGACCTTGGCCCGGTCGAGCGACGATTCGTTCGAGGCGTTTGTGGTCATGACCACTCCTTTGTGTTGCTGACCAAGAATACCGACAACCACACCAGTCGGCGCTTGTTCCTAGCCTTGATCAGGTCGGATGGCTAGCCGTAGTTTGTCGACCACCCCGGCGTGGTCCATCTCGGCGGCCACCCGCAGGGCGTTCATGATCGCCGTCGCCGACGAGGAGCCGTGACTGATCACGCAGATTCCGTTGAGCCCCAGCAGCATCGCACCCCCGTGGTTGTCCGGATTGAGTTCGCTCGCCAGGGGCAACAAGTAGGGAGAAAGGACGTCGCCCGCCGCGCGAGTCTCCTCGTTCGTGCCGATCACCCCGAGCACGGTCGAGAAGATGAACTTGAGGGCGCCCTCGAGGGTCTTGAGGGCAACGTTGCCGGTGAAGCCGTCGGTGACGACCACGTCGGCGTGCGAGGGGAGCAAGTCGCGCCCTTCGACGTTGCCGAGGAAATCGACGCGCTCGTGCTGGGCTAACAGTTCGTGGGTCTCCTTGACGAGCGGGGTGCCCTTGGTCGACTCTTCGCCGATCGAGAGCAGTCCGACCTTGGGCGACACGACGCCAAAACGGGCCGTCACGAACGCGGCACCCATCAAGGCGAACTGGACCAGCATCTCAGCGCTGCACTCGGCGTTCGCGCCCGCGTCGACGAGCGCGGTCGGGTTCGCACCGGGGTTGGGGATGGGCGTGACGATACAGGGCCGCACCACGCCGGGCAGGCGTCCCATGCGCAGCAGCGCCGACGCCATGGTCGCGCCGGTGTTGCCGGCCGAGACCATCGCTGCGGCGTGGCCGTCGCGCACGAGTTCGGCGCAGCGCACGAGCGAGGAGTCCTTCTTCTTGCGCACGCTGTTGGCGGGGTCGTCGTCCATGGCGATCACCTCGGTGCAGGCGAACACCGGCAATCCGAGGGGATCGCCCATGACTTCAGGAACGCCGACGAGAGTGACCGCGAGTCCCAGTTCATCGACCGCGCGCCGTGCGCCAGCGATGATCTCACCGGGTGCAAAGTCGCCTCCCATCGCGTCAAGGGCGATGGGCAGCGTCAACTCAGTTGACCTCGACCGCGACGCGGTTCTTGTACCAGCCGCAGTTCGGGCACACGACGTGGGGCAGTTTGGACGTGGCGCACTGGGGGCAGACGCTGCGCGCCGGTCGCTCGAGGCGCCAGTTGGACGCACGGCGGCTGCGGGTCCGGGCCTTACTGGTCTTGCGCTTTGGAACTGCCATTCGTCGTCTCTTTCGCCAGAACGGGCGAGCCCGTCACACTTCTTTGGATTCATCGGACGAAAAGTCCATGAATCGGAGTCCATCAAGTGTAGCCCAGCGGGGATCGAGCGGAACCTGGCAGTCACAGCTGGCCTCGTTGCGGTCGATACCACACGAGGGGCACAGCCCCCGACAGTCTTCCTGGCACAGTGGCGCGAGGGGCAAATCCAGGAAAATCGCGTCGTGCGCGAGTGGCGCCAAGTCCACGAAGTCGTTCTCGATGAGGTAGGCCTCCTCGTCCTCGGGTCCGCGAGTGTCCACGAATCGCTCGTCGACCGCCACGAGACTCACCCCGAGCACCGGCATCGAACAGCGCCGGCAGACCCCGTGCCAGGGGGCCTCGACCTTGCCCTTGGCGCGCAGTCCCCCACTGAAACTCTGTAGCGTGAGGCGCACCTTTAACGTCGCTTCAGCGGACACGTCAGTCTCGGCGGGTCCGCGCGGCGAGAACTCGTGCGCCTCGTCAAAGGGTGCCTCGAAGGAGACGACGTAGGACGAGGGCACGTCACGAAGTAGTTGCGCGACGGGAACGAGAAAGGGCGAGGCCATGGTCTAGAACGCGTCCTGATCGAAGAAGGACGACTCGTCGGTGTTGAGCGGCGCGTAGCCCGGCTCATAGAGATTGTCGTCGATGGGCACCGGCGCCGGCTCGATCATGGACGTCGGCAGTCCCTGGGCGCTCAGCCGCTCTCGACCCGAGCGCGCGGTCTTCAAGAGCCGCTCGAGCACGATCTCGAAGTTCCCGAGCTTGCCGTCGATGAAGTCCTCGGACTGGTTGATCATCGCACGCGCCTGAGCCTGGGCGTCGGCGACGATCTGCTCGGCGCGCAGTCGCGACTGACGCACGATCTCGGTCTTGTCGACCATGCGCGCGGCCTCGGCACGCACCTGATCCATCAGCTGCTGAGCCTTCTGGAGCTCAGCCGCCATCAACTCCTCACGGTC
>JBEKWQ010000197.1:0-3132 GCA_049512875.1 Acidimicrobiales bacterium | reverse complement strand
AGCACGTGACCACGTACGTTATGACCCTGCAGTGCACTGACCGACCCGGGATCGTGCGCGCCACTAGCACGGCCATCGTGGAGGTGGGCGGCAACATCCTCGAAAACGATCAGTTCACTGACCCGGTGACGAACCAATTCTGCATGCGCACTCGATTCGAGACACAGAACGCGGATATTGACGCCGTACGCGACTTACTACTCAGCGAACTCGGCGACTTCTCGCCCCAACTGGGCATCCGTAACGAAGAGGTGCAGCGACGGGCCCTGGTCATGGTCTCCCAGTTCGACCACTGCCTCGCTGACCTGCTGTATCGCCGAGAACAGGGCGACTTGCCCTTGGATATCGTGGCCGTGGTGAGCAATCACAACGTTTGTGAGCCGCTCGTCACTCGTTACCACGTACCGTTCTTCGAGATACCCGTCACCCCTTCGACCAAGCAGGCCGCCGAGGGCGAGCTACGCGAGGTTCTCGCCACGCACCACGTCGACGTGGTGATTCTCGCTCGTTACATGCAGGTGCTCTCCAGCGAATTGTGCTCGGAATTGAGCGGGCGGGCAATCAATATCCACCATTCATTTCTTCCTGGCTTCAAGGGTGCCAAACCGTACCACCAGGCCTACGAGCGTGGCGTCAAGTTGATCGGTGCCACCGCCCATTTCGTCACCCCCGAACTTGACGAAGGGCCCATCATCGAACAAGACGTCGTTCGCGTGAGCCACGCGAAGAGGCCGAGTGACTTGGTGTCCCTTGGTCGCGACATCGAACGTAACGTGTTGGCGCGGGCCGTGCGCTTGATCGCCGAGGACCGGGTCGCCCTAGTGGGCAAACGCACGATCATCTTCTCCCAGTGATCAGGTGACGAGATTGCGCACTAAAAATCGCGCGTCGCGGTACATGCCCGAACCCATGACCTCGACGAGGCGCTCGACCGCGTCATAGACGTCCACGAAGCGTAAGTACAGCGGCGTGAAACCGAATCGACAGATGTCGGGCGCCCGAAAGTCACCGACGACGCCTCGCTCGATCAACGCCTGGACGATGGCGTAGCCCTCGGGATGGCGAAGCGCCACCTGGCTTGCGCGCTTGGCGTGCTCGCGAGGCGTCACGAGATGAAAGACTCCCGGGAGTCGATCCTCGAGCAGCGCGATGAACAGATCGGTCAGCGCGAGGCTCTTGGCGCGGACCTGTTCCATGGTGACACGCTCGAACACGTCCAGGGCGCCGTTGAGCGACGCGAGAGCGATCATGGAGGGCGACGAGGTCACGAACGCCTGCATGCCCTTGGCCGGTTCGTAGTGCAACTCGAAGTCGAAGGGTCGGGCGTGTCCGAGCCAACCGGGCAACGGATTCTCAAGCACGCCCTGCCAGCGTTCTCGCACGTACATGAACGCGGGCGCCCCCGGTCCACCGTTCAAGTATTTGTAGCCGCATCCCGCCGCGAAGTCGACGTCGCACCCGGTTACGTCCAAGGGCACGGCTCCCGTCGAGTGCGCGAGGTCCCAGAGCATCAGCGCCCCGGCTTCGTGCACCTTCTCGGTAATGGCGGCCATGTCGAGCAGCTCGCCGGTGCGATAATCCACGTGCGTGAGCATCACGAGGGCGACGTCGTCGCCGAGGACCTCGTCGAGCCGGTCGCGACCAATGGCCTTCACGCTGACCGGTCGACCGGCTCGTGCCGCCATCGCCTCGACGATATAGAGGTCAGAATGGAAGTTGTCCACGTCGGTGATCACGACATGTCGATCCTTGCGAAGTTCGAGAGCGCCACCGATCAACTTGGCGAGCAAGAACGTAAGCGTGTCGGCGACGAGCACTTCGCCGCGACCAGCCCCGATGAGCGGCGCCAACTTGTCGCCAAGCCTCGTGGGTTCGGCCATCCAACCGGCGCTGTTCCAGCTTCGCACCAGACCCTTCGCCCATTCGTTATCAATGACCTCGTTGACGCGTCGACTCGACGCTTCGCTCACCGGTCCGAGCGAATTGCCATCCAAGTAGATCTCACCCTCATGAAGACGGAACTCGCCGCGCAGGGACGCGAGTTCGTCAAGGTCGTCCAGGATCTGGCAATCGTCACGCAGGATCACAGCACCGACCTCACGTCCCACAACAACGGATAAAGCCGCTGGGTGATCGTCGAATCGAGGTAGGCCATGCCCTCACTGCCGCCGGTGCCGGGGCGTCGTCCGATCTGGCGACCCGCCATCATCATGTGTTGGTGGCGCCACATCGCCAAGCGTTCGTCGTGGTCCATCATCAGTTCGGCAACCGCGTGTAACGCCGAAGTCTCGGGAGTGACGTGGTCCTTATAGAGAGCACGCACCAGGTCCAGGAGATCGTCGTTCGAGGCGCCGAGGGTTTGACGTAGCGAATGCTCGAACGTCGTCCAAAGTGACGGCTCCTCGCTGACGTGCTTCAGCCAGAGGCGCTGAGGCTCGCCGAAGAGTTCGAAAGTGAGCATCGCCTTCTTGCCGGCCCCGCTCAGGAACTCGATACCACGGAACTGGAAAGATTGGAAGCCCGAAGCAGGATTGAGCGGATCTCGGAACTGCAAGAACCCCTCGGGCGACATCGATTCGAGTACCCGAAGGTGCTCGAGCAACAAGTCCTCGATCGAGACCATTCGGCGCAGGTGAGCCGTGGCCCGCCAGGGTTCGTTCGCCTGTAGCGCGGCGTTCGCTCGGCGCAGTTCGTCAATGATGACCTTGAACCAGAGTTCGTAGGACTGGTGCACGACGATGAACAGCAGTTCATCAGGGGCGTCGTCGGTGAGAGGAATCTGCAGCTCGAGTAGGTCGTTTATCCGTAAATAGGTTGAATAATCCGTACCGTTGCTCACGAAAAGCACTCTACTTCTAGTCAATACTTAACTTGTCGGCGCGGCGTCGAACCTAGGACCGAGTAAGGGGCTTGTAGCGGAATCGGTGCGGCTGGTCCGCGTCGGTACCGAGGCGCTTGTGACGTTCCGCCTCGTAGTCGGTGAAGTTGCCCTCGAACCATCGAACGGCTGAGTCGCCTTCGAAGGCCAGCACGTGGGTCGCGATGCGATCGAGGAACCACCGGTCGTGGCTGATCACGACCGCACAGCCGGGAAAGGCGAGGAGGCCGTCTTCGAGAGCGCGCAAGGTGTCC
>JBEKWQ010000196.1:0-3146 GCA_049512875.1 Acidimicrobiales bacterium | reverse complement strand
TGCTGGCGCTCTTTCGACCAAGTCGTCAATGGCGCACCGAGCAGATTGGCGAAAGGACCGCGAGGGGGAGGGCGCGACCGCGACGCCATCGTCGAGCACGTACGCGAGACCGAGCGTGCCTACGCGCCCAAGATGGGACTGCGCGTTCCCCCGCGCACCGCGTGGCCCGAGCAGCGTTCGATGCTGACGACGCACCTGTGCGACGGGTACGTAGACCGGGCGTGGCCCCCGTTGTACGCGCTGCGGCGCCTCGCGTGGCACGTCCTCGATCACGCGTGGGAGATCGAAGACAAGAGCTCCTAATCGCTTTGGTGGTCCGCGCCCCTCACTGGGAGGAGGATCGACTACGCAACACCTGTACACCGTCGCCTTCGAGCGGCGTGAACCCGCGAGCGCGTCCAGTCAACGCGAGCAGTAACGACACCGTCGGTCCTCGCACAAGGGCACCGACTCCAGACGACCATTCGGAGTCCGAGCTCTCGAGGCGCAATCCAGCCACGAGTCCCTTTCTGGTGAAACCTCGTTCGGCCTTCGTAGTGACCAGGAAGTCGAGGACCTCGCTGGACGTTTCCTCGGAAACCTCAAGAGCGCGGTAGGTGGGAATCGCGACGTCGTAGCTATGGATGACGATTTCGCTCAGCGGCGCCTCGGGACCCAAGCCCGGCGGTGTGAATCTGTTCGACGCCTCGCGGCGCAGCAGCGCGACCAATTCACTCGGCGCCACTTGAGACTGCGAGCGGGCATAACGGTCCGAAAGTAGTGCGAAGTTGCCCCTCGCCCTCACCAGTCCCGCGACCAACGACGGCACACCGAGACGAAAGGGCATCGTCAGGTGGGCCACCACCTCGTGGACGGTCCATCCTTCGCACAACGAGGGCGTATCCCACTCTTCGTCACCGAGCCCCGTGAGAACATCAACGAGAGTGAGTCGCTGTTTATGGATTCTGGCAAACAGGTCGGACACTCGAACACTCTAATCAGTGCGCTACGGGAGTCCGAATGGTGTCCCCGCACCGACATCACACAAGACTCCTGTCGTCCACAAGGGCACCGACTATCTCTGCGATGGTTCACCTCATACGAACAGCGCTCCTACGAGAATGGTGACAAGAGCGACCGCAGGCCCAATCGTGACGAAAGTCCGTAACGAGGGCCGCGCTCCCTCAGCGCGCGCGAGACGGAACCACAACATCGATGAAAGTGATCCCGTCACGAAGATATTGGGACCGAGATTGAGTCCCAGCAGCAACGCGTAGGGGTGGGCGATGGCCTGACCAGAGAACAGTGACGCCGCCGGCAGGTTGTTGATGACCAAAGACGTGCCTGCTCCGATCAGTGAGGTAGCCAACGAGGACGTGTGGGCTAACAGGTGTCCGACGCGATGCCAACTTCGGCCCAGCCAACCAACGAAGACCGCCAGCGCGAAAAGAGGGACCAAGAGGAAGGGACTCGTGACAAGGAGGGCTTCTCGAGCCTGCATTCTTCGCTTGAGCAGCACTTCGTCACCAGCGGCGAGCAGACCAACGACGGCCACTGGAACAGCTGGATCACGCAAGACGAGCATGGCGACGACAGCGAGCAGCACGGCCGTAGTGCCGAACCCGAACTGCACGGTCCCCTTCGCTCGCCTGCGCACGACAACACCACCGCGCAGCGAACGCCAACGCCAGAGACCCACCGCGGCGATCGTGATCAATACCGAACAAACCCAGGGCAACAGCATGCGCGATGCGAACGTCGTGCCCGTAACTGACCGGCTCGAGAAGACCAGCAGGTTGGTGAGATTCGAGCCATAGAGCAACAACGAGGCCGAGTTCGTCATGAGAATGGTGCCGTAGAGAAACGCCGTTTCGTCCGCTTTTGAGGATCGGGCAGCTTGAAGCGCTACGGGCGTCATGAAGACAATGGCCGTATCCAAATTCAGCGTCGCGGTCACGACCGCTACCGCGAGCATCGTGACGGCGAAGACTCGCAATGCTCCTCCAGGTGTGCTGGCAATAACTCGACCAAGCCAGTCAAAAAGACCCTCGCCCGCTGCACTTTTGCCAATAAGCAATAGGCCCATGACAAGCACAAAGGGCTGCCACGAGTTCTCCAGAGACTGGAGGAAATGATTCACAGTTGAACCCTACGAGCGAAAGGACCTTGAGCCGCCGACGAACCACAGGCGGCCCAAGGAGGGGCACGAAACTTCGGCGATCACTTTCGTGGAAAGGTCCTTGCTGTTCATGGCGAGCGACGCGAGGCGAACTTTCGTGGACTGGGCGTCACGAACGCACGCGTGAAGGGCACAGCCCAGACGAATACTCACTCCATCAGGAAAGGAACGCCGTTCTGGGGTACCGGCGCCCGACGGAATTCGTACGGGGAGAGCCCTTCTCTTCGAGCAACGAAGACCCTCGCCACGCCGGTGTGAGCGACGAGAAGACCAGTTCCGTCGCGCTCCAATAGTTCATCGAGGGACGTGGTGACGCGCAGCCAGAACGAGTTCGGATCTTCGGCCCCAAACCGCGTCACCAACTCCTCGGTACTCACGTCTTGATAGGCCATGCCACTCATGGCGCCCATGTCGTACTCGGCGAGCCGATTCTCGACCTCGAGTTGGATGTCCCCGTTCAGAGCGTCGCGCACGATCATCGCCGTCTCGTAGGCGCGGGCCAAAGGCGACGTGACGACCCACGAGATGTCCTTGGGTAATTGCTCGAGCGCGCATCGAGCTTGCGATTTACCTCTGGTGGTCAACGGCGAATCCTCACCACCTCCGGCGTAGCGGCCGCGCGCATTCGCCTCGCTCTCGCCGTGGCGCAGGAACCAAAGAGGCACTCCCCGAGGCTACCGGGACACGTCATGGCTCGGGTGACAAGCAGAGCGACGTCGCCAATGAGGTGATCATCGAATCGAGGTTCGCGCTGGCGTCGTGGTGGGCGTTCACCAGATGGACACCGGTACGGGCTCGGGCACCAGTGTCGTCAGTGCCGCGACGTCAAGGTACCCACGCGCTCGTCGTCGCGCGCCTCGGCGAGACGAGGTAAGAAAAATCTGAGAGGAGTTCTTGATAATGATTTTCACCAACCAGTAGGTTTCAAGAGTTAACGAGAGCAATTGGAGGATCGAGCATGACCGACACCGTTCAAGGCGTCGTCCAC
>JBEKWQ010000195.1:0-5903 GCA_049512875.1 Acidimicrobiales bacterium | reverse complement strand
GTGGAGTGCTCGTACGTCTGATGGGGTGGGGACGTCGAGCAGAATCGCAGACCCTCGACGTATCGCGTCCTCGAGGCGCGCGTCGTCGAATGACGTGCGGGCATGGGCGAGCGCGAACATCGCGCGGGCTTGCCAGAAATGTCCTCCCGCGACGGACGTGCGCGTCTCGCGGTTGATGGTGCCGTCCCAATCCTTGATGAAGTTGAACCACTGGCCGTCTTCTCGCTGCATGGCGAGGATGAAGTCCAGCAATCCCGTACACCACTGCTGAGACCAACGAAGTCCGGTGCTTCGCCAAATGGCGTCAAAGAGGTTGAACGCGCGAGCCGCGTCGTCGACACAGGCCACCCCCTCGAAGCCGGCTTCTCGGGCGGTCACGTAATCTCCCTTCGCGTCGGCGTAGACCGCGATGGCGATTGCCTGGTCCGAGAGCGCGGGAACAGTTTTCGAGAGCCGTGCTATCTGGCGTATCAAGTGCTGACGCCGCGTCGAGTCGGGGTTGCGGTGTGTCGTTGGCGAGCGACGGAGGAACGGACGTGTTCGTTCGCCAAGTCGAGGAACGCGCGTCCCGATTTCGGCCAGGTGGTCTCGCGACCGTAGACGTAGGTGTCGTGTTCGAGCCGACTCTTGAACGCGGGGTCGTCCAGTATCGAGTTGATCGCCCCGGCGATCTCCTCAGAATTGCGAAAGTCAACCAAGAGTCCGCGACCATCCGCGAGTGCCTCGACGGCGTGCAAGTAGCGGGTCGAGACGATGGCCTTACCGGCACTCAGCGCGTAGGACAAGGTGCCGCTCGTTATCTGGTTGGGGTCCAGGTAGGGCGTCACGTAGACGTCGCTCGCGAGCAGGAGTTCGATGATCTCGCGAAGGGACATGTAATTGTCGATGAAACCGACGTGACCGTCGATACCGAGGTGTCGGATCAGGTCAACCAACTGGTTCCGGTACGCTTCGCCCTGGTGGCGAAGCAGATCGGGATGGGTCTGGCCCGCGATGAGGTACAGCGCGTCGGGATGACCGCGGATGATGTCGGGCATCGCCCCGATCACGTATTCGAGACCCTTTCTCGGATCCACGAGGCCAAAGGTGGAGATCAAGGTCCGGTCCTTCAGTCCCATCTTGGCCTTGAAGGTGTGGCGTCCACTCGGATCGATGACCGGCGTGCCGTGAGGGATCACCCGGATCCTTTTCTCGACGCCGTAGACCTCCTCCAGTATCGACACCGCGGTGTTGGACATGACGACGACTTCGTCGCTGAACTGGCAGATCGACCGCACGGCTTCTCGCATGCTGGGCGAAGGTTCCGGCAGCACGGTGTGCAACGTCGTGATGACCGGTTTCTTTATTTCTATGAGGAATGACCACAAGTAGTCGTAGTACACACTGTGCATGGAGCCGTCGTTGGCTTGTTCGTCGCTCCATATCCCGTACAGGCCGAATTCGTGCTGGACAATCACGATATCGACGTTCGAATCGTTGATTTCGCGCGCAGCCTGGCGAAAGCTGTTCTCGCGGTCCTGGCGGATGCGCCAACGGACGTTCGATTTGTAGGCCCTCAGCGCGCTGGGTTCGTCAATCGCCGCGACGTAGCACGTGACCTTCGGGTCGACGTCTTCGATGGCGTGCATGAGATCCGCACTGAACGTGGCTATCCCGCATCGCCTGGGGGGTGCCGTGGAAATGAACGCGATTCGTATTTCTCCAACATATCGTCGCGGCAACGACTTCGATTCGAACACGTGTGGATGCCCATTTTCCCAAAATGACCGTGATTTGTACTTTGGCCGGTCGAACGAGCGCCGCAACGTCACACTTCTGGGTTCAGAATTCTCATTTCTCGCGACACGCCGTGGCTTCCAGCGTCCGCGGCGTGAAAGACGAAACAAGATTGTCACGCCCCATGACCGGATCACGAAAGCCGCGCCAGTAGAGTTGCTCGGATGCGGGGCGCACAAAAAGGGGAGTGTTGACGTCTTTGTTAGTCCAATCTAAAGGGTCCCCTTTCCACGCTCGCGACACGGAGAATCCAGGAGCTGCTCACCACGTGCGCCACGAACGTACAAGGACGGCATGAACGAGTTCGTATTAGAACCGCTTCCACTGCTGATCGAAGCGGACGTGAACGATCCACACGAGGTCGAAGGAATCCTGAATCCCGCCGCCGCGCGAGGGCCCGATGGCGAGCTGTACCTGTTCCCGCGAATCGTTGGCAAGGGTAACTACAGCCGTATCGGTATCATGCGCGTCCTCTTCGATGACGAGGGAGAGCCGACGGGGGTCGAGCGCATCGGCATCGCGTTGGAACCCGAAGCTCCCTACGAGCTTCGCGGCGATGGCATGGGAGGGTGTGAGGATCCCCGCGTCACCTACGTGGAACCCATCGATCTGTACGTGATGACCTACACCGCATTCTCCGTGCGGGGTCCCCGTATCGCGATTGCCGTCTCGCGCGACCTCTTTCATTGGGACCGCCTCGGTTTGGCGAAATTTGACCCGGTGGGCAACATCACCTTCGACGTTGATAACAAGGACGCCGTGATGTTTCCACGACCCGTACCCGGTCCCTCCGGTGACCTGGAACTCGCGTTGCTTCACCGGCCCTATTTCTCGGGCGAGGAGCACCAAGAAACGTTGCGTCTCGGTGAAGAGCGAAAGCTCGACCTCAGCCGTGAGAGCATCTGGCTGTCGTTCAGCCCTCTCGTCTTAGACGATGACCCCGAAGAACTGACGCGATTCGCCACCCACGTTCCCTTGGCCACTCCCGAGGCGCCGTGGGAGAGTCTCAAGATTGGTACGGGAACGCCGCCGGTACTTACGTCCGAGGGTTGGCTCATTGTCTATCACGGCGTGAGTAGCGCTTTCGATCCCGACCTAGGAAAAGAACGGCTCACCTATTCGGCGGGCATCACAATTTTGGCTGAGGACAATCCCCTAGACGTCGTGTATCGAACCCAGCACCCGATTTTGGCGCCCGAAATCACCACCGGACCGAGGGGAACGACGGCCAACGTGGTGTTTCCCACGGGCATTGATCGTCGTGACGACATTGGCCAGCCGCATCGCTTCGACGTGTACTACGGCATCAATGATTTCCGTATCGGTGTCGCACGACTCGACCTTTCGGCCGGTGACGCAAAATCCACGGTGGGCGACTTGGCGCACGTCACTGCGCCAAGCTGAACAAGGACGCCACCGCAATGATCTTGTCTTCGACTTCGATGCTCCACGCCGAGTCCGCGAGGTCGACGACCAAGAACAAGTCAGAGATCAGAAAGGTCTCGATTGCGGCGACGCCGAGGTGTTCGAGCCACTTGCCGATGCCAAAGCGCACACTGAAGTCGGCCGGCTCACCGGTGATCGTGATCGTGAAGGCGCGATCGGCGTCAACGACGTCACGCAGAAAGCCCTGCTTCTTGGCTTGAATGACCGTTCCCTTGTCGCTCGCCGCTGATGATTGGACCTTGAAGCCGTCGTCAGTCAAATACTTCTCGAGGTGGGCCTGAAGACCACTGAGGTCCGTACCTTTTCCTTGGAAGTGTTCCGTCTTGTCACCGAGCATGCTGCCCCCTTCTTCGTTCACGAAAGTCGCGATGAAGAGAGCGTAGCGACCCGGTCAGAAAAATCACCACGTCGTGACTTGGGTCCAGACTGGTCGCGTCGAATCGCCGTCTGTTAGTACTGAGCCCCGCCATAGCGTGGAATGGTTCCCCTGGGAGTTGGCCAAAGAATCCTTCAATCGACGCCACCCCTCGCGACTGATCAGAGGTCTTCGAGCACGGCTTGGTGCGGGGCCGGCCGTGGTGGAAAGCGAGCGTCCGCGACCGCCAGTACCGTGGCGGCGAGTCCGAGGCAGGCCCCGAGCACGCAGACGCCAGCCCAGTGGTGCGACGCGTAGGTGAGACTGCCCGCGGCCGATCCAATCCCGCCGCCGATGAAATAACACACCATGTAGGCCGAGTTGATACGACTTCGCGCTTGGGGTGCGAGCCGGTAGATCAGTGACTGATTGGTGACCTGGAGCCCTTGGGCGCCGACGTCGAGGACCACGACACCCGCGATGAGCATCGCGAGGCTGTGGCGTCCGATCCACAAGAAGAGAAAAGAACCGCCCACCATGGTCGAGAACAGGATGGTGGTCCACGCCGACCATCCACGATCGGTCCAGCGTCCAGAGAAGTTGGCGCACAGCGCCCCACACGCGCCGATGAGTCCGAACGAGCCAATCGTCAAGTCGTTGTAGTGATAGGGCGCGCCCGACAAGAGGAACGCCATGGTCGTCCAGAAGACGCTGAACGTGGCAAAACCCAGCGCCCCGTAGAGGGCTCGTCGTTGCAACAGGGGCTCTGAACGCAGGTAGGTCACGGCGCTCGACAGCAGCTTGAGGTATTGGATGTGGGGCCGACTCTGTTCTTCTGGAATAGCGCGAGCCAAGACCATCGCCAGCGTCAAGGTCATCGCGGCCGCGATGAAGTACACGACTCGCCAGTTCGTCGCTTCGGCGATCAGCCCCGAGACCGTGCGAGCGAGCAAGATGCCGAGCAAGAGTCCGCTCATCATCATGCCCACTATTCGACCTCGGCTGCCTTCGGCGGTCATCGAGGCCGCCATGGGAATAAGTAACTGTGCCGCGACGGTGCCGGTACCGACCACGAGCGACGCGATCATTAGGACCGTCACGTTGGGTGCGACGGCACAGACGACGAGACCCACCACGGTGAGGGTTAGCGCGGCGGGCACCAATCGACGTCGTTTGATGATGTCGCCCAACGGCACGAGTGACGCGAGACCCAGCGCGTAGCCAATTTGGGAGAATGTGACGATGAGCCCGGCGGTGCCCGAACTGACCGAGAACGAGTGAGCGATATTGTGCAATACCGGTTGGGCGTAGTAGAGGTTGGCGACCGCCACGCCACAGGCCGTGGCGAAGAGAAGAATCTGTGCCCGGCTCAGGTGTCCTTCGTTGTCGCGCAAGTGCGGAGCCGTCGAGATAGCAATCTCCTCCCTCGAGGGGACCGGGGACGGCGAGTGTGCCGACGACACAGAGTAGTCGGCGACCCTCGAATCAGGTATCAACGGGGAACGCGGTGGGGAGTTACGGCCTCGGCAACGGTGCCACGGTGGCGTCGCCTGGCGCGGGGGTGCCCGCGACGTTCAAGAGCCAACACACCATGACGAAATAGCCAACGATGGCGGTCAGTTCCACGACGCCGGGTTTGCCAAAATGCGTAGTCGCCTCGTCGAAATCCTGGTCGGAGACCTCGTTGCGTTCGATCAACGACGAGACGAATCGTAACGCGACCGATTCTTGCTCGGTGAGATCCTCTGGGGTCTGGCCGTTTCGAAGTGCGTTGATCTGCTGTTCTGACGCGCCCAAGCTGAGCGCCACCGGTGCGTGGACGGCCCACTCGAATTGATTGGACGTCCTCGCGGCGATAAAACAGACAATGAGCTCGTGCACTCGTCGATCAATGGTGCCAAAGAAGCGCAGTTCCGAGCCCAAGGGTTCGATGCGCTCGGAGATATTCGGCGCGTAGAGCAGCGGGATGAACGGCCCCACGACACCCTTGCGCGGTCCGTTCTTGAGGGCCTCTGCCACGCGGCGTTGATCGGGGTCTAAGAGATCATCGGACAGCAGCGGAAGACGTTCGTAGGTCGCGCCGCGCACACCTTCGTCACTGGAGTCGGTGGATGTCGTTGGGTTCACGTCGTGTCTCCTGGTGCACGGTCTTTACCGGCACGCGCCCATGGTAGCCACATGAGGGGAGAATACTGGCGGGTTCTTCCGGGTCGAAGGTAACGAGTTTTGTCGGCGACTCGGTTTCGAGACGGTGTCGTTGACGGTCTTTTGCCCTAGGGGCCTCGGTCAACGAGCGGTCGGTCGATGATCCGCACCGGCCACGACC
>JBEKWQ010000194.1:0-3220 GCA_049512875.1 Acidimicrobiales bacterium | reverse complement strand
ACCAGGGAAACCAGCGGATGACCTTGACCTACCCAGGACTCGCGAAGGCCAAGAAGCTGTTGTGGGTGGTGACGGGACCCGACAAGCGTCGCGCGCTCAACATGCTCGTGCGGGGTGATCGCTCGATTCCCGCGGGTCGGGTCGAGGCGACGTCGTCGATCATCATGGCGGACGTCACGTCGCCATCGTGAGTCGCGAGACCGAGAAGCGACTCGCCGCCGCGAGCGCCGCCGCCCTCGTCGAGGACTCGATGTGCGTGGGCCTGGGTACCGGTTCGACGGTCGCGCACTTGTTAGTCGAACTCGGTCGTCGGCGCGCGAAGGCGGTCTACGTCGCGACCTCGCCCGAGACGGAGCGGGCGGCCGCGTCGCTCGGCCTTGAAGTCGAGCCCTTTGACGCGAGCGCTTCCTTCGACCTCGCCATTGACGGCGCGGACCAGGTCACCGAGGCGGGCTGGTTGATCAAAGGAGCCGGTGGCGCCCTGACCCGCGAGAAGATCGTCGCCGCGAGCACCAAGCGTTTCGTCATCATCGTCGATTCGTTCAAAGTGGTCGCTCGACTGCACTCGCCAGTGCCCGTCGAGATCTTGGCCTTCGGGGCGTCGTCGACCCTGCGTCGACTGGCGCCCTGTGCCTTGCGCGACGCACCGGTGAGTCCTGACGGGGGACTGATCGCCGACTACCTGGGCGAAGTGCATGAACCAGCCGCCCTGGCTTCTAGGTTGTCCTCGACCCCCGGCGTGGTCGAGCACGGTCTGTTCAGCCCCGACCTGGTCAGTGAGGTGTTCGTCGGCGTGGGCGAGTCGGTGCGCCACATCGTCGTGGGAGGAGAGCATGACTGAACTGAAAGTCCCGATGGACTTCGAGACACCCGACAACCACGTCATCGTGATCTTTGGCGCGACGGGCGACCTCGCGAGGCGAAAGATCCTCCCCGGCCTGTTCCACCTCGCGACGGCGGGACTGTTGCCCGAGCGTTATCGGATCATCGGATCGTCGCGTTTCGCCTCGGCGATGACCGATGATGAATTCCGCTCCTACGCCAAAGAAGCAGTGAGGAACTTCACCAACCTGAAGGCCGAAGGTGAGCACTGGACCGAGTTCGAGCACGCCCTCTCCTTCGCGCCGGCCGAACCGGGTCACTCCGGCGACCTCGAGACGGCGGTCAAGCTCGCCGAGGTCGAGATCGGTGGCGAGGTCCGACGCCTCTTGCATCTCGCCATCCCTCCCGAGGCGGTACCAGCGATGATCGGGATGCTCGGCGAGAGTGGTCTTAACGAGAACGCGCGGGTGATCTGTGAGAAGCCGTTCGGCACTGACCTCGAGTCAGCCCGCAAGCTCAACGACACGATCCTGGCGAACTTCGAGGAGATGCAGGTGTTTCGCATCGACCACTTCCTCGGCAAAGAGTCGATTGACAACATCCTGGCGCTGCGCTTCGCCAATCGATTCTTCGAGCCGCTCTGGAACCGCGATCACGTCCGATTCATCCAGATCGACGTGCCCGAGACGCTCTCGATCGAGGGTCGTGGTGCCTTCTACGAAGAGACCGGCGCGTTTCGCGACATGGTGGTGAGCCACCTCTTCCAGGTGCTCGGTTTTCTCGCGATGGAACAACCCGTCAGCTTGGACGCCGGGCCGTTGCGCGACGAAGTGCACAAGGTCTTCTTGACCCTTCAACCCATCGATCCGGCACAGGTCGTGCGCGGACAATACGACGGCTACCTAAAGGAGAAGGGGGTCGCGAAGCACTCCCAGACCGAGACGTTCATCGCGTTGCGCGCCGAGGTGGAGAACACTCGTTGGAAGGGCGTACCTTTCTTCCTGCGCTCGGGTAAGTGTCTCGCCCAGAGCCGCCAGGTGATCACGATCGGCTTCGAGGAGCCGGTGATGCGCCTCTTTCCCCTGAGCGACAGTTCGTCGGGTTGGCGGGGCAACAAACTGGTCATCGACTTCGCCGACCCCGGATCGATTCACGCCCAGTTCCTCGCCAAGGAACCCGGCCCCCTGATGCACCTCGACGCGGCCGAGATGACGTTTCACTACAAGGATTCCTTCGAATCCGCGCACCGTCTCGAGGCGTACGAGCACCTGATCCTCGAAGCGATGCTCGGCAACCATTCGCTCTTCACCCGTTCAGACGGTATCAATCGCTTGTGGGAGGTGGCGGCGCCGGTGCTCGACGCCCCACCCCCCGTCGTGCGCTACGCCAAGGGTTCGTGGGGGCCCGAGTCGGCCAATCGACTCGTCGACCCGATCGGCTGGTGTTTGAAATAGAGCCCGGCGAAACTCAGGCGGACACGACGATGGTCTTGGCGAGCTTGTCGTGCAAGGTTTGGTTGCGCTGGTCCCAGAGGGGAAAGAAGAGGTCAACGAGGAAGTAGGCGCCCGCGAGCAACAAGAGCGTCGCCGAATTCGCGCCCGCCCCCACGATCTCGAAGATGATCGCCACTTCTAGATAGAAGTATCGCCAGAGCGCCTGCTTATTCGAGATCTCCCCGCCGGTCACCTCGTCACGGACCTGAGTGCGCACCGCCCGGTTGCCCACGGTGCGCCCGTCGTACATCAGCCACTGGGTCACGAAGTACGCGGCTTCGAGTACCACCAACGCCACGGCCCCGACGACGCTACCGAGCAACACTTTCAAGACGACCAAGGGGGCCAACAGGATCAGGTAGTCGACGAGTGACGCACCCACGCGCTGTCCCCAACTCGCGAGGACCTGGTTGGTCACGGTGTCGTTCGTTCCGTGGATGGCGAGTTTGTGCCCGCACGACGGGCAGTACGCCTCATTCGCCTCGGTGCCGCAGTTCGGACACTTCATAGGGGCTCATCCTGTGACGTGGTGTGGTTCATCTCCTGGAGCCTTTCGTGCGTTGGGGTCGACGCGTTCGCACTACTGCCGCACGACGATGGTCTTGGCGAATCGGTCGTGCAGGGTCTGCTTGGTCGGCGTGAACAAGGGGGCCAGTGAATCGAGAATCGCGCACAGTCCCACGAGCGTCACGGCCGCCCCACCCACGACGACGAACACGCTGTAGAAGGCAACGAAGCCGTAGCGACGCAGGACCTGGTCAGGTGAGATGGGTCCAGAATCCAGGGCGCTGCGTACGCGCGTGCCCACGACCCGGTTGCCAATGGTCTGGGCCGCGGGCCTGGTGAGCAGGGCGTACATGTACAGGCCCTCTAGGAGGATCGCGGCGACGTCGCCGAGCACGTCG
>JBEKWQ010000193.1:0-3955 GCA_049512875.1 Acidimicrobiales bacterium | reverse complement strand
TAGTCGAATCCCTCGACGAGTGACGCGCCAAAGGCCGGATCGTTGCTCTCCTCGCCGGGATTGAAACGCAGGTTCTCCATCAATTCGACGTTCTCGCACAGTTCGTTGAGCCGCGCCCGAACCGGGGCGACGCTGTACTTGGCGACGACCTGGCCCTTAGGACGTCCGAAGTGCGTACACGCCACGACCGTCGCGCCTCGCCTCAACAGGTCCTCGAAGAGCGGGATGGTCGAGCGGATGCGAAAGTCGTCGGTGACCCGTAGTTCGCCTTCCACCTCGGCGACCGGGGTGTTGAAGTCGACGCGCACGAGCACGCGTTTTCCCGTGAGGTCCCCCCAACGCTCGTAGGTCGGCAGCGCGGTCACCTACTTGCCGACGTAGTTGGTCAGGTCCACCAGGCGGTTGGCGTAACCCCACTCGTTGTCGTACCAACCAAAGACCTTGACCATGCTGCGCTCGTCGTCGACCTTGATGACCATGGTCATGAGCGAGTCGAACGTGCACGAGACCGGAGAGCCCACGATGTCCGAAGAGACGATCGGGTCCTCGGTGTAGGCGAGGATGCCCTTCAGGGGACCCGAGTCGGCCGCCCTCTTGAAGGCGGCGTTGATCTCCTCGACCGTCGTCGAGCGCACGATGGCGGTGAAGTCCGTGATGCTGCCCACGGGGATCGGCACGCGCAGCGAGGTCCCGTCGAGTTTGCCCTTCATCGACGCGAGCACCAGGCTCGTGGCGCGCGCCGCCCCGGTCGAGGTGGGCACGATGTTGATGGCGGCCGCCCTCGCGCGGCGAGGGTCCTTGTGTTGCAGGTCGAGGAGGTTCTGGTCGTTGGTGTAGGCGTGCACCGTGGTCATGAGGCCCACGTCGATCCCGAAGGCGTCGTCGAGGACCTTGACCATCGGCACGAAGCAGTTGGTGGTGCACGAGGCGTTCGAGAGGACGTGGTGCGTGGCGGCGTCGTAGCTGTCCTCGTTGACGCCCATCACGAGGGTCGCGTCCGCGTCGTTCGAGGGCGCCGAGATGATGACCTTCTTCGCGCCAGCACTGAGGTGCTGGGCCGCCGCTTCGCGCGACGTGAACAGGCCCGTCGACTCGATGACGACGTCAATCTTCAATTCCGCCCAGGGCAGCGCGGCCGGATTGCGTTCGGCGAGCACCTTGATGGTGTCCTGGCCAACCTTGATGTCACCGTCATGAACGGTGACCGGTACGCCGAGGATTCCCTGGGTCGAGTCGTAGCGCAAGAGGTGCGCGAGCATCGCGGGCGACGTCAGGTCGTTCACCGCCACCACGTCGATGTTGGGGTTGTCGAGGGAGGCCCGTACGAACCCGCGACCAATTCGTCCAAACCCATTTATTGCCACACGTATCGCCACGGCGTCTCCTCGGTCGTTGATGTCACCGCGCTAGGCGCTCAGTGCTCGAATCAATTTTTGCACATCGTGGACGAGGCCATTGGCGCCCGCCAGGTCCGCGTACCTGGTGGGTAACGAACACGCCTGGGCGGCGAACTGCGATTGCTCGTCCACGAGCACCTCGTCAGGCACCACCGCGTGGCGCACCAGTGCGTCCACGTGATCTTGGAGCGTGAAACCCTCGGTTTCGGGCACCTCGGGACGCAGGTTCGCGACGTAGACCTTGCGGGCCCGGGTGCCGGCGACGGCCTGGGTGATGCCGGGCACGACGCACGCGGCGAGCACGCTCGTGAAGAGCGACCCCGGTCCGATCACGACCAAATCGGCGTTCTCGATCGCCTCGACGGCCGCCATGGGCGCGGGCGCGTTCTTGGGCTCCACGCTGATGTTCTTGATCTGTGTGGCGAGCGCCACCTCGGTCTGACCCCGGGTCGCGCCGTATTCGGTCGTCGCCACGAGGACCACTCCCTCACAGGACGCCGGCACGATGGTGCCGGTCACGCCCATGACCTGGGCGACGGCGCGCACCGATTCCTCCAGATTGCCCGTCGCGTCAATGAGGCCGACGAGCAGCAGGTTTCCCACGGCGTGACCGTCGAGCTCGCCGACGCGAAAGCGGTGCTCGAAGGATTCGGTGAGCGGGTTGGCGGGGTCGGCCAGTGCACCCAGACAGATCCGCAGGTCCCCCACCGCCGCGACGTTGAGCATGGCGCGGAGCCGTCCCGTCGAACCTCCGTCGTCGGCGACCGAGACGACGCCGGTCACCTCGTGGGTCATTTGACGAAGAGCCCGCAGGGACACGGCGGTACCGTGTCCGCCACCGATCGCGACCACCCTCATCGAGCAATATCGCGATGCAGGACGGCGTTGGGTATCTGGAGGCGACGACGGATCTCCTCGGCGATCGCGACCGAGCGATGCCGTCCTCCGGTGCAGCCGATCGCGATCGACAAGTACGCCTTACCTTCCTTGGCGAAAGCCGGTATCTGCCATTCGAGCAGCGAACATACGTCAGAGAGGAAGTGCTGGGCGGGCTCTTGACTGAGCACGTAGGTGGCGACCGGTTCGTCGAGTCCCGACAAGGGACGCAACTCGTCGATCCAATGCGGATTGGGCAGGAACCGACAGTCAAAGACCAGGTCGACGTCACGCGGAATGCCGTTCGAGTAGCCAAAGGAAACCAACGAGACGCGCAGCGCGCCGGGCTTGGTCGAGTCGGTGAAGATCTCGACAATCCGCGCGCGTAACTCGTTGGTGTTGATCGAGCCCGTATCGATCACCAGGTCCGCCGCGTCACGGATCGATTGCAAAAGGGCGCGTTCGCCCGCGATCGAGTCGACGAGTGACGGCGCGGGAAACGGGTGACGCCGTCGATTCCCCTCGAAACGATGGATCAACACGTCGTCGGGCGCGTCGAGGAACAGGATCTTCGCGTTCTCGTGCATCTGTTGGAGTTCCATCTCGACCGCGAGTAACGCGTCGGGCTGTACGCGTCCCGAACGTCCCACGATGAAGGCCACGCCGGCGTAGTCGAGCGATCCCGCCGCCGCCAACTCACCGACTCGAACAATCAGTTCGATCGGGAGGTTGTCGATGACGAACCATCCCAGGTCCTCGAGCGCGGCCGAGACCGTCGAGCGACCCGCCCCCGACATTCCCGTTACGAGCACCACCTCACTCATCGCCTGCACTCCCCTTCGTGGGCCGGGGCACACTGGGCGCCTGCAAGTGATCGTAGATGTTCCTCGCCACGGACTGGGGCAGCCAGGCCAGACCCTCGAGGTCCGCCAGCGAAGCCTGACGCAACGCGTCAAGGAGACTCGAGGCCACCATGGACTTGGCGCGCTTGGAACGATGAAAGGTGATGGCGAAACGGTGGGCCTCGTCACGAATGCGTTGGACGAGGTACAGACCCTCGGACCCGCGCTCGAGCGCGATCGGCGTCGACGAACCGGGTCGAAACAAAAGCTCCTCGCGTTTGGCGAGCGCGGCGAACTCGAGACCGGTCGCCCCAGCCTGGACGGCCGCCTTCTCGGCGGCGTGCAGCTGCGGCAGTCCCCCGTCGATGATGATCAGGTCGGGTCGTCGGAATTTCGTCGTCGACTGATCCTCACGCAGGTGCGTGAGGCGTCGCGTCACGACCTCCTGCATGGCCCCCACGTCGTCGTTGCCGAGAATCTCCTTGACGTTGAAGTGACGGTAGTCGGCCTTCTTCGCGATGGCGTCCTCGAAGACCACCATTGATCCCACGTAGTTCGTGCCCTGGAGGTGACTCATGTCAAAGCACTCGATGCGAAAGGGTGGCTGGCTGAGACGCAACGCGTCGCCGAGTTCTTGCAGCGCGCGGCTGCGCACGTTGTGATCACTCTGTCGTCGAAGCGAGTCGCGATCGATCACCGCGCGCGCGTCGTTGGTCGCCAACTCGAGCACGCGTCGTCGCCTTCCCCGCTGGGGGGCCACGACCTCAACGCCTCGTCCTCGCAGTCCGCTCAAGTACGCGCCGGTCAACGAACTCGCCGACGCCGCGCTCGACACCACCA
>JBEKWQ010000192.1:0-3246 GCA_049512875.1 Acidimicrobiales bacterium | reverse complement strand
CGCTTCCCGCCGAACTCTCCTTCGTCGTCACCGAGTCGCGCTGGGCCACGTCGTCGCGACTCGACGCGCGCTATCTCGGCGTGCGCATCGCGGGACGCGGTGAGGCGGGACGCACGAGCGAGCACGTGGTGGTGTTGCCGAATCGAAGAGGGCAAGCGGCGGCCACCTAGATGGAGCGTCTTCTCGCGTTGTGGGTCGAGGCGTTGTCGATCGAAGAGTCGGATGGTTCGACGCTTCGTGATTCGCTCTCGCTGCTTGACGCGTTGAGTTTGCTGTGTCCCTTCAGCGAACTCGTGCGACTCGGTCTCTACGTCCTTCCCTTGCGTGGACCGAGTCGTTTCTTCGGTGGCGAAGAAGCAGTGCTGAAGATGGCGCGCGAGACCGTGCGTGACATCACGGGTCACGAGGCGTTGCTCGGTGTCGCCGACGGGGTGTTCTGCGCGGAGCTGGCGGCACGTGAACAGCGGGTGGTGGCCCCGGGCGCGACGGACGCCTTTCGTCGCGCCCAACCAATTGAGGTGCTCGGACGAAAGGACCTGGCGACGACGTGTCGACGTCTGGGTCTTTACACGCTCGGTTCCTTTGCCGACCTCGAGGTGGCCCGGGTCGGTGAGCGCTTCAACAAGCACGCCCTCGAACTTCACCGCGTCGCACGCGGCGAACTCGGTGAATTGAGCGCTCAGCGCGACCTGCGTCTGGGCGCGCGCCTGGGTCGCTTGCTCGGTGAACGCACGCCCCAACACGAGCAGCTCGGGCTTTTTGGCCAGCGTGGCGCCGGCGACGAGCGGGCCTTCGCCGCGGCTCATCGGGTGCGCCGGCGCCTCGGGCCCGACGCGCTCCTCGTGGCGTCCCTGCGCGGAGGGCGCGCCCCCGAGGACCGCGCCGCCCTCGTACCCTGGGGTTCGCCCCTGGTCGAACCGGACGTGAAGGTCCCCTGGCCCGGACAGCTCCGGTCCCCCTCGCCGGTGACGACCTTGGCCCATCCGGTCGCGGTTCGCCTGCACGACGGGAACGACGCGCCGGTCGTGATGAGCGCGCGAGGTGTGCTGAGCGACGAACCCGTGACGTTGTTGCTCACGCACTACGCGCGTCGCACGGTGCGTTGGTACGCCGGGCCCTGGCCCCTGGTTGAGCGTTGGTGGGTGCTCGGGCGTCGTCGCGCGTACCTGCAGGTGGTGCTCGCCCTCGGCGAGGCGGTGCTGCTCGTCGCCGAGTCCGAGCGTTGGTGGCTCGTGGGGATCTACGACTGATGGCCACCTACGCCGAACTGCACGCGCACTCGGGCTTCAGTTTCCTCGACGGGGCGAGCGACCCCGAGGAACTCGTGGGCGAGGCGGCTCGACTCAAACTGGGCGCACTGGCCCTCACCGATCACCACGGCTTCTACGGCGTGGTGCGTTTTTCCGAGGCGGCGAGGGCGTGCGGACTCGCGACCGTCTTCGGGTGCGAGGTGACTCTCGACGGTGCCGACGACCGCACGGGCGTGCCCGACCCTTCAGGCACGCACCTGGTCCTGCTCGCGCGTTCGCCCGAGGGCTATCGCCACCTGGCGACAATGCTCGGCGAGGCGCACCTGGCGAGGGGGGAGAAGGGCAGCCCGCGCTTTACCTTGGAGGACGTCGCGCGCTGCGCCAAGGAGTGGCTGGTGCTCACGGGGTGTCGCAAGGGCCCACTCACCCGGGCGCTGATGGACGAGGGACCACGCGGCGCGCGACGCGAACTCGCACGGCTCGCCGACGCCTTTGGTCGCGAGTCGCTCGTGGTCGAACTCTGGGACCACGGCGCGCCCGACGACGTAGCGCGCAACGACGTGCTCGCCCAGCTCGCCGTCACCTCGAACGTGGACTTGGTGGCGACGGGCAACGTGCACTACGCCACCCCCGACGCGTTCGCGCGGGCCAACGTGCTCGCGGCGATACGCGCGCGTCAGAGCCTCGAGGAGGTGCAGGGCTGGCTCAACGCGTCCCCGCTCGCGCACCTACGCAGCGACGCCGAGCAGCGTCGCCGGTTCGCGCGTTGGCCCGGGGTCGTGGACCGGGCGGGCGAGATCGGTGCCTCGCTCAGTTTCGACCTGCGTCTCGTGGCGCCGAACCTGCCGAGGTTCCCCACGCCTACGGGGATGGACGAGCAGTCCTACCTCGTTACCCTCGTTGAAAAGGGCGCGACCGAGCGCTACGGGAGCCGTGCGTGCGAGCGCGTACCGGGCGCGTGGCGTCAGATCGACCACGAGCTCGGGGTCATTGGCGGGCTCGGGTTCGCCGGGTACTTCCTCACCGTCTGGGACATCACCGAGTTCTGTCGACGCGAGAACATCTACTGCCAGGGTCGCGGTTCGGCGGCGAACTCGGCGGTCTGCTTCTCGCTCGGGATCACCAACGCTGACGCGGTGAAACTGAACCTCTTCTTTGAGCGGTTCCTCTCGCCCGCGCGCGACGGTCCCCCCGACATCGACGTGGACATCGAGTCGGGCCGGCGCGAAGAGGTGATCCAGTACGTGTTCTCGCGTTACGGGCGTCGTCACGCGGCCCAGGTGGCGGCCGTGATCACGTACCGTGCGCGTTCGGCGCTGCGCGACGTGGCGCGCGCCTTCGGGTACTCAGAAGAGGAGGCGAACACGCTACGCGACAGCGTGGATCGTCACAGCATGACCGCCGCCACCGCGCAGGTCTCGCCACTGGTGGTGCGCATGGCCAATGAGCTGCTCGACCGGCCGCGTCACCTTGGGATCCACTCGGCGGGCATGGTGCTCTGTGACCGTCCGGTCACCGAGGTCTGTCCGATCGAGTGGGGCCGGATGCCCGGGCGAACCGTGCTGCAGTGGGACAAGGACGACTGTGCGGCGATCGGCCTGGTGAAGTTCGACCTGTTGGGCTTGGGCATGCTCGACGCGCTGCACCGCGCCGTCGACCAGGTGGCCCAGTTCCACGGGACGACCATCGACCTGGGAGCACTCGCCCAAGAGGACGCGGTCTATGACCTGCTCTGTGAGGCGGACACCGTGGGGGTCTTCCAGGTCGAGTCACGCGCCCAGATGGCGACGCTGCCGCGCGTGCAGCCGCGCTGCTTCTATGACCTGGTGATCGAGGTGGCGCTGATCCGCCCCGGTCCCATCCAGGGCAACGCCGTCAACCCCTACATCCGACGTCGTCGCGGCGACGAAGCCGTGACGTACCTGCACCCGCGTCTCGAGCCGATCCTGTCGCGCACGCTCGGGGTGCCGCTGTTCCAAGAGCAGCTCATGGAGAT
>JBEKWQ010000191.1:0-3269 GCA_049512875.1 Acidimicrobiales bacterium | reverse complement strand
AACCTTTTGTCCTGGTCCACCAGGACTGGGCGATATACCCGAGCGTCAAAGTTTAGCGTTGTTTGGGGGGAGTGACCCTCCCGCCCTTCTTCTTCTTGTTTTTCGACCCGCCCGCGACACGTGACGTGGCGCCCGCACTCATGCCCGCCGCGAGTGACTCAAAGCCCGGTGGCACCGACTCGGCGCGCTGGGCCTGGGCTCGCGCCGCGAGGCCCGCCATCTTTCCCATGGGCCCGGGCATCGAAGGTTGGGCTCCGCCCATTTGGCGCATCATCTTACGCATCTCGCCGAACTGCTTCAGCAATTGGTTGACCGCACTCACGCTGGTCCCCGAACCCTTGGCGATGCGGGTCCGTCGCGAACCGTCGATGATCACTGGTTCACGACGTTCTCGTTTGGTCATGGAGTTGACGATGGCCTCGATCTTGTTCAGTTGACCCTCGTCGACGTTAGACGCCGCGCTGCGCATCTCCTTGGTGACTCCGGGCATCATCTTCATGATTCCGCCTAACGACCCCATCTTGCGCACCTGGTTGAGCTGGGCCATGAAGTCGTCGAGCGTGAAGGTCCCACTCATCATCCGCCCGGCCGACTGGGCGACGACGTCGGGATCCATCGTCCGTTCGGCTTGTTCGATGAGGCTCATCACGTCGCCCATCCCCAGGATGCGTGACGCCATGCGGTCGGGGTGGAACAGGTCGAAGTCCGCGAGTCTCTCACCCGTGGACGCGAACACGACCGGTCGTCCGACGACGCCTCGCGCCGACAGCACCGCGCCACCGCGTGCGTCATAGTCGAGCTTGGTGACGATCATGCCCGAAAGCGCGAGGGTCTCGTGGAATGACTTGGCGGTGTGCACGGCGTCCTGGCCCGTGACGGCGTCGATGACGAGGAACGTATAGTGCGGCGAAGTGGCGTCGCTGATCGCGCGCACCTCGCGCATCAATGCGTCATCGATCGCAAGTCGTCCCGCGGTGTCGATGATCACGACGTCGCGACCCAGGCGCGTCGCCTCGGCGACGCCCTTCTTCGCGACCTTCACGGGGTTCGAACTCTCGGAGAACACGTCAACGCCGATCTGGGCACCGAGGACGCGAAGTTGTTCCAGCGCGGCGGGACGTTGAAGGTCCGCGCCGACCAGGTACGCCTGACGCCCCTGCTGCTTGAACCACATCGCGAGCTTGGCGGCCGCGGTCGTCTTGCCCGCGCCCTGGAGACCGGCGAGCAAGATGACCGTCGGTGGCTTGGGGGCGTAGGTGACCTTCAGCGCACTCGATCCGAGGACTTCGACCAGTTGCTCGTGCACCGCCTTGATGACCTGTTGTCCCGGCGAGAGGCTCTGACTGAGCGCCTCACCGCTGAGCCGTTCGCGCACCGCGTCAAGGAACGCACGAACGACGCCAAGTTCGACGTCCGCTTCGAGCAGCGCCGAACGCACCTCGCCCAAGGCCTCGTCGACGTCGCTCTCGCTGAGACGCCCACGAGAGCGCAACGAACCCGAGATCCGCTCGAGTCGTTCGCTCAGGGCATCAAACATGATGCTTGAAGGCTACCGTCACGCGTCGAGCAGAGAATCAACGAAGTGCTGCGGGTCAAAGACGATCAGGTCGTCCACACCCTCGCCAATACCCACGAACTTCACGGGGATGGCGAGTTCGCGTTCGATCGCGATCACGATACCCCCGCGCGCCGTGCCGTCGAGTTTGGTCAGCACGAGGCCGGTCACCGCGGCCGCGGCGAGGAACTCGCGCGCCTGATTGAGTGCGTTCTGACCGGTGGTGGCGTCGAGCACCATGAAGGTCTCGACGACCTCGCCGGGCTCGCGGTCCGCGACGCGACGGATCTTGGCGAGTTCGTCGAGCAGGTTGGTGCTGTTCGATCGGCGTCCCGCGGTATCGGCGAGCACGATGTCCGAGCCTCTCGCTCGCGCCCGACCGAGGGCGTCGTGCACGACCGATCCCGGATCGGCCCCTTCACTGGCGCGAACGATGTCCGCACCCGTGCGCGTCGCCCACTGTTCGAGTTGTTCGGCGGCGGCGGCGCGAAACGTGTCGCCCGCCGCCAAAGTGACCGACTTTCCTTCGTTGACGAGGCGCTGGGCGAGTTTGCCGATCGAGGTCGTCTTGCCAACGCCGTTGACGCCCACGAAGAGCCACACGGGTACGCGACCGGCACTCGCGCGCACGCTCACCGACCGATCGGCACCCAGCGACGCCAGGAGCGAGTTTCGAAGCGCCTGCGCGACGCCGTCGGGTGCGCCGTGCTCGCGAAGTTCGCCCAAGACCTCGTTGGTCGTCGCGACCCCCACGTCGCTACGCAACAACACCTCCTCGACGATCGCGAGCTGGTCCTCACTGAGCGCCCCCACCCCCGACAACGCGCGCACTCTCTCAAAGACCGAGCGCGACGAGCCAAGTCGACGCTCGAGGGTCGCCACGTCACCCAGATCGGGCCGGGCCTTCACGTCGCGGACCAACACCTCAGGCATGGCGGCGCGCACCCGTGGCGCCGCGACACGGCGCGAACGACGACGCACGACCACGATCACGCCAGCGAGCACGACCAACACGGCGACGATGATGAGGACGATCACGCCGGTTCGACCTCGAAGGTGCGCGTGACGCGTTGGCTGACGACCTTGGAGGAGGCCCCCGGCACCATCGTCACGCCGTAGAGCGCGTCGGCGGCTTCCATGGTCCGTTTCTGGTGGGTCACGATGAGTAGTTGTGCCTCGTGGCGGAATTCGTCGACCAGGCTCAGAAAACGCTGCAGGTTCACGTCGTCGAGCGCCGCCTCGACCTCGTCCATCATGTAGAAGGGTGAGGGCCGCGAACGAAACACCGCGAAGAGGAAGGCGAGTGCGGCCATGGACCTCTCACCGCCCGACAGCAATGAGATGCGGCGCACGTTTCGACCCATCGGGCGCACCTCGATCTCGACACCGGTGTTGAGCGGATCGTCAGGTTCGGTGAGTATGAGCCGACCCTGACCGCCGGGAAACAGCATCGACACCAGGGACGAGAAGTGTTCGTTCACGTCGGCGACCGCACTCGAGAACGTCGTCATGATCTCCTCGTCGAGCGCGCGCAACACCTCTTGGAGCTCGCGCCGCGCGTTTCGCACGTCGCTCACCTGTTCGTCGAGTTCGCGATAGCGTTCCTCGAGCGCGCGCAGTTCTTCGAGCGCCAACGGGTTGATGGGGCCAAGCGACGTGATGCGCGCTTCGAGCTCGCCGACTCGGCTTTCGAGTGAGACGCCCTCGGGCAGGT
>JBEKWQ010000190.1:0-3273 GCA_049512875.1 Acidimicrobiales bacterium | reverse complement strand
GCGGGCACGCACGCGGTGCTCTTTGAACCGGGTGACGCGCTCGACCTCGAGCACGCCATCGTTCGCGCGATCGATGACGAGGACGCGTCTCGCGTCGCTGGCGCGCGCGACTACGCCGAGCACTGGTCGATGAAGCGGCTGGTGGACGCGTACCTGGTGCTCTATGAGGACGCGGCCAGTCGTTTCAAGCCCGCGAGGTAACCTGAGGTGTGGCAACCAAGCAACGATCGCGTTCTCGACGCAACAACTCTCGTGACCGCGAGCCGCGCTACGTCGCGCCCGTCCTCGATCCGGGTTGGCAGAATCCCTACGCGCCCACGACGGCCGAGCGCCACGCCAACCAGCGCGCGGTGCGTAAGTTCGCGCTTCGTCGCAAACTGCCCCAGACCATCCTCGTGAGCGTGCTGGCGCTCGCCCTGGTGGCGGGCGTCGTGGTGGTGGCGTGGCTTCCCGCGCTGGGTGCCGCGCTCGCCCTGCTCTACTTCTGGGACCTGCGTCGAGCGCTCCTGCGCTACGAGAAGCGCGGCGAGACCCTGGCGAACGCGATGCTCGAGGTCTTTCGCGCCGGGGGGACCTCGGTCGATCGCCTGCGCCTCATCACCGTGCTCGACCGGCTCACCGCGACCTTCGGGGTCGACGGGGTCTCGGCGTTCATCATCGACGAGACGGGATACAACGCCGCGCTCGCGCCCAACGGCACGACCTTGTCGATGTTCGTCACGAGCGCCATGATGCGCGACTTCGAGCTCATCGAGATCGAAGGCGTCGTCGCGCACTGCCTCGCACGACACCGACTGGGACTGCTCAGTCGCGAGGCGGTCGCCTCGGTCGTCAGCCTGAGTGAGGACGCGCGTCGCGCGCTCGCCGGAGCGGGCAGCGCCTACCGAGCCGACGAAGTCGCCGCGGCGGCGATCCGCTATCCCCAGGGGCTCGCCAACGCGCTTCGCAAATGTTCACGTCACGTGAACGACGCCGGATCGTTCTTCTCGAGTCCGACGTATGCCACCTGGCGCTGGGTCTGGTTCGACATCTGGGGCGACCGCGCCACGCCGGACCTGAGTGACCTCGACGACGTCGAGTTGCGCGCGCTCGCCTTGGACGAGTGGTAAAGGACCATTAGGCTGAAGCCATGAGTTCAACGACAAACCCCTCGACTGTTGGTTCGGCCCTCGTAAAACGAGGCCTCGCGGACATGTTGCGTGGCGGCGTCATCATGGACGTCGTCAACCCCGAACAGGCCAAGGTCGCCGAGGACGCCGGCGCGGTCGCGGTGATGGCCTTAGAGCGCGTGCCGTCGGACATCCGTCGTGACGGGGGCGTCGCGCGAATGAGCGACCCCGAGATGATCCAGCAAATCCAGGCGAGCGTCACCATCCCGGTCATGGCCAAGGCCCGCATCGGTCACTTCGCCGAGGCCCAGATACTTCAGGCCCTGGACGTGGACTACGTCGACGAGTCCGAGGTCCTCACCCCCGCCGACGAGGAGCACCACATCGACAAGTGGGCCTTCACCGTTCCCTTCGTGTGCGGGGCGACCAACCTCGGCGAGGCCCTGCGACGCATTGGCGAAGGGGCGTGCCTCATCCGCTCCAAAGGTGAGGCGGGAACCGGCAACGTCGTCGAGGCGGTTCGACACCTGCGGACGATTAACGCCCAGATTCGTCGCCTCGCGAGCGCCGACGGGGCGGAACTGTTCGCGCTCGCCAAGGACCTCCAGTCACCACTCGCGCTGGTCCAAGAGGTCGCCGCCACGGGCACGCTTCCCGTGCCCCTGTTCTGCGCGGGTGGCATCTCGACGCCGGCGGACGCCTCGCTCGTGATGCAACTCGGCGCGCAGGCGGTGTTCGTGGGATCGGGAATCTTCAAGAGCGAGGACCCGGTGCGAATGGCGCGCGCGATCGTCGAAGCGACGACCCACTACGAGGACCCGGGTGTGGTCGCCAAGGTCTCGACGGGTTTGGGCAAGGCCATGGTCGGGGCCGAGACCTCGACGCTCGAGGTGCGTCTCGCCGAGCGCGGCTGGTAGTGCCGCGCGTTGGCGTACTCGCCCTGCAGGGCGACGTACGCGAGCACGTCGCCGCGTTAGAGGAATTGGGCGTCACCGTCGTGAGCGTGCGACGAGCCGGGCAACTTGAAGACCTGGACGGCCTGGTCATGCCCGGGGGTGAGTCCACGACCATCGCGCACCTCCTGGTCACCTCGGGACTGCGCCCGATCCTCCAAGAGAAACTCGACGAGGGTTTCAAGGTCCTTGGTACGTGTGCGGGCCTCATCATGTTGAGCCGGGAGATCCTCGACGGGCGCAAGGACCAGTGGAGCTTCGACAAGCTCGAGGTCGCGGTCCGTCGCAACGGCTACGGGCGCCAGATCGCCAGTTTCGAGAGTCCCGTCGAAGTAAAGGGTGTGGGGGTCGTGCCCGGGGTCTTCATCCGGGCCCCCAAGATCGAGTCCTACGAGGCGGGCGTCGAGGTGCTCGCCACGCTCAACCACGGCGACGGCGCGCACGCCGTACTGGTGCGACAGGGCAACGTCTGGGGATGCTCGTTCCACCCCGAACTCACGAGTGACCGACGAGTGCACCAGCTCTTCACCGACTCACTCTGATTCCGGTACGATGGGCAAGCCCTCAGGGGCGGGAGGATACATGTCCGGCCATTCGAAGTGGGCAACGACCAAGCATCGCAAGGGCGCCAAGGACAGCGCGCGCGCCAAGGTCTTCGCCAAGTTGATCCGCCAAGTCGAAGTCGCCGCGCGCGAGGGTGGCGGCGACCCCGCGACCAACGCGAGTCTGCGCACGATGTTCCAAAAGGCCCGCGAGGCCTCGGTGCCCATCGACACCATCGAGCGCGCGATCAAGCGCGGCACCGGTGAACTGGAGGGCGTGCGCTACGAGCCGATTTCCTACGAGGGGTACGCGCCGGGGGGCGTCGCGGTCATCGTCGAGACCCTCACGGACAACCGCAACCGCACCAGCGCCGAGATCAAGCACGTCTTTGCCAAGAATGGTGGGACCATCGCCGAACCCGGCGCCGTCGCCTGGCAGTTCGACCGCAAGGGTTTGCTCGAGGTGAAGGGGCCCATCGACGAGGACCAACTCCTCGAATGGGTCCTGGACGCGGGCGGGGAGAACTTCAACGCCCAGGGCGACAATTACGTCGTCACGACCGAGCCCCACGACGTCGGCTCAGTGCGCGACGCGCTGGAGAAATTGGGGGCCAAGGTGCTGAGTGCGGACCTGACGCTGGTGCCCCAGAACGTGATCGAGGTCGAGGA
>JBEKWQ010000189.1:0-3332 GCA_049512875.1 Acidimicrobiales bacterium | reverse complement strand
AGCACTGTGAATGCGAGAGAGGGACAAAGGTAAGGTGCCGAAACCATTGAAACCTCGGAACCTCTATTTGATTAATGCCGGAGGACTCACCGAAAAACGAGCGACACCGGGCTGTCCGACGAATTACTGTGGGGCAATGAAACGTGCCCTCCTGTCAGCCGCCGTCTCCCTCTTCGTTGTCCTAGCGGCCTTCTCTGGTCCTTCGTCCGCGGCGTCAAAAAGCACTGGGATGAACGGTCCGGGCCTCTTGGCCGTCACCTGCGCCAACGACAACGCGGTTCTCCAGTTGCTCAACCCGACCACGGCCGCCGTGCTCGACCAGGTGAGCGCGCCACAGCTCACGCAGGCGGCGCCGGGGCGGCTCTTCGTGCAGGCGGGGTGCCCCATCGCGACGTCAGCTCGAGTCACCGTGGACGCGGTGGGCGGACTCTACGCGCGCGAGCAGTTCAGCCCGAACTTCGCCGAGGTGACGTGGAGCACGTTTCCCCTCACCGGGACGGACCACGTGGGCTACATGAACGTGGACGGCGGCAACGTGGTTGACGTCACCGCCCTGACCTCGAGTTCAGGATTCGGGTCGACACCACCGGACGATCAGAGCCCGGTGTTCAACCCCGCGAACGGGGAGTTCTACTTCCTGAGTGCGACGAAGGCAACGGCCTCGGATGGCGTTGCCTACACCAATTACACGGTGCACATGTTCGACCCCGTGACGCACGCCCAGAAGTCGATCGGTCGCATCGGGCTCGGAACCCCCGACCCGACGCTCACCATCCAAGACGGTGTGGCCGTGGTGGGTGACCTGCTCATCAGCCCCAACGGACGGGTCGCCGCGGATAGCGATGTGTTCTACGCCGTCAAGAGGCCGACGTGTTGTGGGGCCGAGATCTCGACGTTCCAAGACTGTACGGGCGACTCATACTGCTCCCTCAACGTGTACGGGTGGATCGGTGATCGTGCGGTGGTGGTGAACGGAGACGCCACGTACGAAGACTTCTACCGGGCTACGGTTTTCGCCTCGGGCACCCACCCCCCGGTGCTCGCCGGACTGCTGCCGCGCAACTCCGATCAACTAAGTGACGCGGTACTTTCACCCAATGGGTCCCAGATGGTGTTCGAAGGAGCCCAGGACGGCACGACGGATCTGTACGAGACACCGACTTCGGCCGTGGGTCATCCCAAGACCCTGAGTTCGGACTTTGGTGCAACCATCATCGCCTGGCAGTGACGCCGTGCCCGCAGTTCCGAATGTCGACGACCTATATTGAGCCTGCACGGAATGCACTTGACTCAACAGAGCTAACCGCGTCGCGGAGCGATTCTCGTGAAAAACTTCTGTACCGGCTGTGATCACAGTTGATACTGACGCACGAAACTCAGTTGGCACTTGGTGTTCAGAACATCAGTATGTCCTCTGCTAGGCATCGATTCGTAAATCGCGAACTTTACGAGACGCCGCAATTACGGCGTCGGCGGTAGCGCGCCACCTTGGGGTACGGCCCTCACGTGGGCGGTCGACGCTGTCCAGTTAGCCAACGGTTCGTGGATACTGATGCCACTCGTGCAGTAGACAAGTCCATCCTGCACTCCGGAGCAGTACCAACCCGGCGAGGATGCGGGCGTTGATGCCGAGAGCAGGAGTTGCACCCCTTGCGTGCAGCTCAGCCGATCGACGTAGACCGAGAACTCGGCCGCGAAACCTACGTTTTGATCACCGCACGCCGTTTCACCGGGCTGGGCTTGATGGGTCTGTCCGGTTTTTTGTGTAAGTAACGCGATCATGCTTATTGGTTAATGCGATCGGGATAATGCAACGCCAATGTGTTCAGAATGCTCTTCCAGTTTCGCACGATGCCGACAACGTTGCCACCCCGGCCGTCGGTGCGTCGAATCGTGAGGTAGAGGACTTTGATCGCTGACTGCTCGTTGGGAAAGTGCCCGCGCACTCGAGTGGAACGTCGAAAACGCGCGTTGAGTGATTCGATCGTGTTCGTGGTATAGATCATCGAACGCACCTCGGGCGGGAAACTGAGGAATGGTATGAACTCGTCCCAGGCATCTCGCCAGAGCCGGATCACCGCGGGGTATTTTGAACCCCACTTGGCCTCAAACTCGTCGAAGCGTTCCGTCGCCGCGTCGAGGCTTGGCGCGGTGTAAACGGTGCGCAGGTCGGTCGTGACCTTGGCCCAGTTCTGCCGCGCCGTGTAGCGCAAGGTGTTGCGCACCAAGTGCACCACGCAAGTCTGCACGTCGGCGCGAGGCCAGATGGCCATCACCGATTCAGGCAGTCCCGGCAAGCCGTCGCAGCAGACGATTAGGACGTCGTCGATGCCGCGGTTCTTCAGCTCGCTCAAAACCCCCAACCAGTGCTTGGACCCCTCGCCGCCATTGCCGACCCACAATCCCAGCACGTCGCGTTCGCCCTCCAAGGTGACCCCTAAGGCCACGTAGATCGGGCGATTGGCCACCGCGCCGTCGCGGTTTTTGACCACGATGGCGTCGATGAAGACCACCGGGTAGACGCGATCCAGAGGCCGCTGTTGCCACTCGCCGACCTCTTGGTTGACCGCGTCGGTGACCCGACTGATTGTGTCGCGCGAGACCTCGGCGCCATAGATCTCGCGCAGGTGCTGGGCGATCTCGCCGGTAGTTAAGCCTTTGGCGTAGAGGGAAAGGATCGACTCGTTAAAGCCGTCCAAGCGCCGCTGGTGCTTGGCCACCACCACCGGTCCGAAGTCACCAGCGCGGTCGCGCGGCACCTCGATGGTGACCGGTCCGATGTCGGTCTGGACCGTTTTTCTCGTCGTGCCATTGCGCGAGATGCCCGAGCCTCGTCCCGCCGGATCGTGGGCCTCATAGCCCAGGTGATCGGTCATCTCCACGTCGTGAGCCGTCTCGAGCACCGATTTGGTGACCCGCGTTAAGAACCCGTCGGGACCCACGAGGTCAATGCCTTGCTCGCGGGCTTTCGCCACTAACTGTTCGGCGAGCATTTGCTCCGAGGGACGTTGTGTCACCACGAGCACTTGACCCGGCGGTTCCTCCGGCTCGCTGTTTCGTTTATTGTCACTTCGTGCCATACGTAATCCTTTCTCACCCGAGCGCTCTTCGCTCAAGTTTTTAGGATCACGTCACTTACACAAAATTTCTGACACACCCACGCCTGGAACGCTTACGGGGAGTTGTGCAACGTCGCTTCGGCCATCACCACCTGTGGGACCCAACCTTCGAGCAGGACGAGCTATCAGTACAACGGTGACGGGTTGCGACTCTCCGCGACGACGTCGACCACCACGACGGACTCTGCTTGGGATGTTGTCTCGGGGGGTTCA
>JBEKWQ010000188.1:0-3371 GCA_049512875.1 Acidimicrobiales bacterium | reverse complement strand
AAGACATCAGCGAAGCGAGCGACGCCCAACTTGTGACCTCAATCGGCCGCTACAACGAGGTAGCACTGGCCGAGGTGTACCGACGTCACGGTGGGGCGGTGTACGGCTTGGCGCGACGCGTGCTCAACAGTTCCATCGAGGCCGAGGACGTGACCCAGGAGGTGTTCCTGCGTTTGTGGAACCAGCCCGACCGATTCGATCCGTCGAGAGGCTCGTTGCGCTCGTTCTTGCTCGCCCAGTCGCACGCGCGAGCCGTTGACGCCATCCGCTCTCTCAACGCGAGGCGTGCTCGAGAGATCAAAGACGCCGCCAAGACCGCGCGCGGGGCCTATGACATGCAGCACGAGGCGTGGGACCTCTCGCTCGCCGACCAGGTGGCGCGCGCGCTCGAGGAACTGCCCGAAGAAGAACGACGCGTGATCCAGATGGCGTACTTCGAAGGTCACACCTACGTCGAGGTCGCCGCTCTGTTGGACCAACCCGAGGGCACCGTGAAGAGCAGAATTCGAAGCGGCATGCGGCGCATGCGTAATGTCCTCATCGAGGCGGGCGTTCAGGGGGTGGAGTCATGAATCACGACGAGGCGTACGAGTTTCTCGCGGCGCTGTCATTGGACGCCGTCGAGACAGACGAGCGGGAGGCGATCGAGGCGCACGTCCTCGAGTGTCCCAAGTGCCGTAGCGAGCTCGACGCCCTCTTGGACGTGGCCGGGGCCCTCGGCAATTCAGTGGAGCCGTTACCCGAGGGTCTGTGGACGAGTATCAGTTCTCGGATCTACGACGCCGACGACGACGCGCACCCCATGCCCGTGCTGGGCGCGAACGTGATTGCCCTTGACGCCAATTTGTCGCGGCGACGCCGTACGTTTACCAGAGGCTTCGTGGCGACCTTGTCCAGCGTCGCGGCGGCGGCCATTGTCGTGCTGGCGATCAGCCTGGCGAGCGCGTCCAACCACGTCGCCAATTTGCAGCGCCAACTCGCGAGCAATAGTTACGCGGCGTCCGTGGCCTTGTCTGCGCCGGGGCACACGGTCGTCGATTTGGCCAGTTCGACGAAAAAGGACCTGGCCCAGTTCGTGTTGCTGCCCGACGGTCGTGGCTACCTCGTGCGTTCACAACTCCCCACGTTGACGTCGGGTAGCACGTATCAGTTGTGGGGCCTCATCAACGGCAAGCCAATCTCGATTGGCCTCATGGGCGACAAGCCCTCGAGCGTGACCTTCACCGTGTCGGGCACCAAGCCCACGGTTCTTGGCATCACGGTCGAGCCCTCGGGTGGTTCACCGACACCTACCAACGCGATGGTCGCCTCGGGCACCGTCGCTGATTGAGTCGTGGCTGGTCGAGGTCAGTTCACCGGTCGCGAATCGAGCCATATGAGGAATGCTCCGGCGATCAAGACGACGAATGCCGCGGTCTCGACGATGAACGCGGTGCGCGCGTAGGGCGCGAGCCACGAATCCTGGAAACCGAAGAGACCGCGGGTCACCGTGATGAGGAAACCGGCGACCGTCGAGGCGACGAACCCGGCGCCGAGGATCGCGGTCCAAAACTCGCGCACGAGGACAACGACCAAGGCCAGCACGAGCCCCGAGATCGCCTGGAGCAGGAAGAGCCAACCAATTGTGGGCACGTGGCGATAGCCGAGGGCGTCCCACAGGTGCCAGTGAATGTAGCTAGTCGTGAGCAGTAGCAGGGCTCCGATGATGATCGTCACGAGGGCACGAGCGTGTCGCTTTGATGACGCACGTTGGCGCAGGAGTGCAGAGAGGTTGGTCACCTCACTTATTCGTTGCGGCGTGCTGGCGAGATTGATTGTGATGCACTTCACAAGCACCCGCGAACGTGCGTAAGCGACGCGCGTCGCTGCGTTCAAGGACCAAAGTCCTTAGAGGGTCCCGACGCGCACTCGGTAGCCTTGGGACAACAGGGGTGCTCTCGACCGCAGTGTTCTGTCGCGTCAGCTCGGGTTCTGGATGGATGGGAGTCGCGTGGCGGACAGTTCAGTAGACGACATGGTGCAGGTCGAGCGCGAGGGGTCGCTCAAACCGGTCCTTGACGTGATTCCTGCGTCGGTGTATCTCAACCCGACCTGGAAGGGTCTCGGATATTTCTTTCGCGATCTGGTCATCTACGCGGGCATGGTCGCACTGCTCGTCTTCGTGGCTAATCCCTGGATCGATATTCCCATCGAGGTTCTGACGATACTGGCGGTGACTGGTTTGTTCGTCGTCGCCCATGATTCCGCGCACGGCGCGCTGTTCAACTCGAAGCGTAAGAACTCGGTGATAGGACGGCTCGCGATGCTCCCGTCGTGGCACGTCTTTGAGGCCTGGGTGCTCGGGCACAATCGAATCCATCACGCCTTCACCGTGCGGCAGGGTTACGACTTCGTGTGGCACCCGGTGACGGCACAGGAGTACGCCGACAAGAGCGGATACGCCAAGTTGATGCACCGCATCGAATGGTCCTGGATGGGAACGGGACTGTATTACTTCCTTGAGGTCTGGTGGCACAAGATGATCGCCTTCAAGCCTCCCGCGCGTTGGATCAAGGCGATCCGTCGGGACCGTTTGTTCACGATGTCGTTCGTCGTACTCATGGCCCTCGGATTGGGCGCGTTGGGGTACGCGCGGACTCATTCGATCTGGGGAGCGTTGTGGCTCGTGGGACGCGTCGAGGTCTTTCCTTTCGTCGGTTTTTGCGTGATGATTGGTTCGGTGGTGCACGTGCACCACGTCCAGCCCGACATCCGTTGGTGGAAGCGCGGGGAGTGGACGAAGTTCAAGGGTCAAATGGAGGGCACGACGGTGAATCGAGTGCCCAAGGGACTGAACTTCTTTTTTCACTGGATCATGATCCACACCCCTCACCACGTCGACATGCGAATCCCGATGTACAACTTAGAAAAGGCGGCCAGGGCCATTGAGAAGGCGTACCCCGACGTAGTGCACGACACGCCCTGGCGGTTTAAAGATTTTCGACACAGCACTCGCACGTGCAAGCTTTACGATTTCGAGCAGGGGCGTTGGCTTTCCTACAAGGCTGCTCGTGCGTCACTGGCGTCAACCACGGCGTGAGACGCTGACCTCGCGGTCTCTCTTTCGCGCTAGAAGTCGCTGTGCCCTTCATCCCTCTCGAGTGCGTGTCGAGGCCCGCCGTCCAAGATCGTCGCCCACACCTCTTGAAATCCTCCCGAAACACTGGAAACGGTAACTTTGGGTATGGGGACGACGCACTTGGCCATCGATCCCAAACTCGCCTGGGACGAGGTTTTCAGTTCCCCGGGTAAGCCTCGGCCCATCTATCGCAGTGTCGTCGACGAGATCGGACGCTACGGCGAGGGCGAGTTGCAAACGCGCTTTGACCAGT
>JBEKWQ010000187.1:0-4958 GCA_049512875.1 Acidimicrobiales bacterium | reverse complement strand
CAAGCGCGAGACGCTCGCGAATCTCCACGAACTCCTGGAGACTTTTGAAAAGAAGGTCACCGCAGCGGGCGGTCACGTGCACTGGGCTCTCGACGCCGCCCAGGCCCAGCGAATCGTCGTCGAGCTCGTCAAAGCGACCGGCGCCAAGGACGTCGTCAAAATCAAGACCATGACCAGCGCGGAGATCGATCTCAATTCCGCGCTGGAACGCGAGGGCATCACCGCCTACGAGACCGACCTGGCCGAGCTCATTGTCCAGTTGGGTGACGACCTTCCGAGTCACATCGTGGTGCCCGCCATCCACCGAAACCGCGACGAGGTGCGCACGATCTTCCTCGAGCACATGGGCGAATGGGGCCTCAAGGCCCCCGACGACCTCACGAACGTGCCCTCGGACCTCGCCAAGGCGGCCCGCTTGCACTTGCGCGAGCGCTTCCTGACTTCCCAGGTCGGCATCTCCGGCGCCAATTTCCTGATTGCCGAGACGGGTTCGGTGGCCATCGTCGAATCCGAAGGAAATGGTCGTATGTGCCTGACGCTGCCGCGCACGTTGATCAGCGTCGCCGGCATCGACAAGGTCGTACCCCGGTTCGAGGACCTGGACGTATTTTTTCAAGTACTGCCGCGTTCAGCGACCGGTGAACGGATGAACCCGTATAACTCGATCTGGACGGGCGTCACTAAAGATGACGGTCCCCAGGATTTCCACGTCGTTCTCATCGACAACGGACGCTCGAACGCACTGAGCGACCGCGTTGGTCGCGAAGCCCTGCGCTGCATTCGTTGCGCCGCCTGTTTGAACGTCTGTCCGGTGTACGAGCGTGTTGGGGGCCACGCCTACGGCTCGGTCTACCCCGGACCCATTGGCGCGATACTCACTCCCCAGCTGAACCACGTCACCAGCGACGAAGTCGCCAAATCCCTTCCGTACGCGTCGACCCTCTGTGGCGCGTGCTTTGACGCCTGCCCGGTGCGCATCGACATTCCAAAACTCCTCGTGCACTTACGCGGCGAAGTGGTCAACGCCCAGCGCAGCACCATTCCCACGACCCAGGAACAAGTAGGCATGCGAGCCGCCTCCTGGTTCTTTGGCCGTTCCTCGCGGCTGCGCGCCCTCACCGCTCTCGGTGCGAGAACCAAGGGGCTGGTCGGCACAAAGAACATTCAGCTGCCTGGCTGGCTCGGGGGATGGAGCCGATTTCGAAGCGTTCCCGTGCCAACGTCCGATTCCTTTTCGACCTGGTGGCGCCGAGAGCGAGGAAGCGACCAGTCTTCCTTTCCTCCACAGCCTCGAAAACGCGGTCTGGGGCATGCGGAACACCAGCGCCGCGAGCCTCACGCAGCCGGTATCCGGGCTGAGGCCCTCGGCGCGCATACCGATCAGGCGACCACCCGCGAAGCGATTCTCGCCTCAGTTAGGTTCGCCAACCGCGCCGCGACGGCGGCACCCCCGGTCTCTCGTTCCTACCGACGACCCGCGCGCGTCGTAGTGGACTCACCAGTCGAACTCTTCGCCCAGCGTGTGAGTGACTACCAGGCAACCGTCACTTTCGCCACAGCCACTGAACTGGCGAGCGCCGTCGTCAACTCGAACTAGAGAAGATCAATCAAGTCGACGCCGTCGTCACTGGCTGCACCGCGGGCATTGCCGAGACGGGTACGGTCGTCTTAAATAGCGAACCGAACCAGGGACGAAGGATCATCACCCTCATCCCCGATCACCACGTGGTCATCATCGCCGAGGATCAGATTGTGTCCGATGTCCCCGACGTCATCGGACACCTCGACCCGGCGCGTCCCCAGACCTGGATCAGTGGTCCCTCGGCGACCAGCGACATCGAACTGAGTCGCGTCGAAGGCGTGCATGGTCCGCGTCAACTGGACGTGATCATCATTCGCGGTTGATCACCGCAGTCGCGCTCGCTCTAGGAAGCGACGACGTGCGCGACCGGCTCGACGTGAAGGATCTCGACTCCCAGTTCACGCGCCGCCGCAATGGTGCGATCGTTCGGCGACGCGTTGGTCACCAGCAAGTCGATGTCACTCAGGGGCGTCACATTCACGAAGGCGACTTGGCCCATCTTGGAGGCGTCCGCTAGAACCACGACTCGTCGACTCGAACGAATGGCCGCCAACTTGATTTGCGTGTCCTCCATGTTGTATTCGGTGAGACCCTTGTCCTCGCTCACACCAGCGGCGCCGATGAAAACCGAGTCGCAGTTCAAATCGTCAAAGGATGCTTCGGCCCGCGATCCGACGAGACTCATCTCGCCGTGGCGCAACTTGCCGCCGGTTACCAGCGTTCGAATCTCCGGCTTCGTGTCAAGTTCCGTCGCGATCAATAACGAACTGGTAATGATCGTGAGTGCGATGCCCGGGTTGATGGCACGCGCCATCTGTAAGGTCGTCGTGCCACCATCGATGATCGTCGTCTCTCCCGGTGAGAGCAGTTCTGCCGCGGCCTCGCCGATTCGCTGCTTGGCCTGGGCCTCGTGGGCCGAACGTTGAAGAATCGGTGGCTGATAGGACCTGCTCTGGGTGGAGATCGCGCCGCCACGTACGCGCCGGGCGAGCCCCTCCATCTCAAGCAGTTCCAAGTCTCGCCGGATGGTCATCTCCGAGGTGCCGAACGTCTGGGCCAATTCTGCAATCGATGCTTCGCCAGAATTCAACAGACGATTGGCGATTGTTGCACGCCGTAACTTGGAGCTCACGCCGCAAGACTAAATGGAAAGTTCACAAAAGTCAAAATAATCCTCACATTTTTTGCGCCTAAAATGTGAAAAACTTATCTCCCTCCACTGATCTTCTCCTCTATCGGCGACGGTTCGCCGGGGCGCAACAACCTGGGGCGCTCGAGTGGCCAGTGGAGCCAACGTCGACACGCCGTCAGTTCGCCTTGTTCGTGGATCTTCTCGTCTTCTTTGTTTTTCAGATCATTTGCGGTCTGCACCTCGTAAATCGACCCCGCGACACCAGCGCCTTGGGCGATCGCGGTGACGTCCATATCGCGTCTTTCTTCATCGGAATTGGTCGCGCGTGTGAAGAAGTCGGTAGCTGGGACACCGGAATTGTCCCTTCAATCACCCGACCCCTTCGCCAAAGAACGACGCACGTCGACGAGCAAGAAGCCTGAACGGCCTTGTGCCACCACGATGTCGACGAGCCTGCGTTTGCGGTCACTTGGCAAGCGACGCTTTCTGACGTCTCGAGCCCTTACGACGGGCCACAATGGTGCGGCTGGAGGGATTCGAACCCCCGACCCTCGGTTCCGTAGACCGATGCTCTAATCCGCTGAGCTACAGCCGCATTGTTTCTGGAGAAACATCCTAGTCGGCTCTCTCACGGGCGTCAGTCCTACCTCACTACCATGCACTCATGACGCGATCCTTCCATGACGAACTGCCCGGGCTCCTTGACCGAGCGAACGATTCCATGGTGGATCTGCGCCATGACCTTCACGCCCACCCTGAACTCGCCTTCGAAGAACACCGCACCACCGAGGTCGTGCGCGACCGACTCCAGGCGCTGGGTTGGGAACTCGCGAGATGTCCGACCGATACCGGTGCCGTAGCGGTTCTGAAGGGCGCACGCGCCGGCAAACGGGTGATGATCCGAGCCGACATCGATGGTCTTCCCGTACTCGAGGAAAGCCCGCTGTCTTTCGCTTCGGTGAATGAAGGCATCATGCACGCGTGCGGCCACGACGTTCACACTGCGGCGCTACTTGGTGTCGCGGACGTCTTGAGTCAGCGTCAGGCCGAACTTCCTGGCGACTACACGCTTCTCTTTCAGCCGGCAGAAGAGGGCAGGGGCGGCGCTCGCGCGATGATCGAAGGGGGCGTCCTCGACGAGCACCCCACCGACTTCGTAATCGGGGCACACGTCACCTCGCTGGCGCCGGTTGGACTCGTCGGCACCCGCCCGGGAATCCTTATGAGCGACGCACGTTCCTTCGTAGTAGATATCCGAGGCAAGGGCGGGCATGGCGCGATGGCGAGCACCGACGGCAACGTCGTGCTCGCGGTGAGTGAGCTCGCCCCCCTCCTGAGCGACGTCGTGTCGAGACTCAGTTACGAAGGGACGAATTGCGCCTGCTCCGCGGGAGTGATACACGCCGGCACCGCGAACAACGTCGTTCCTCGAAGCGCTCAACTGAAGGGCACCTTGCGCACGTTTACTCTCGATCAGCGCACCGAGGCGTTGGAACGGCTCGCGACTGTCCTCAAGGACATACAGAATGAATTCGCCGTCACGTGCACGCTCGAACTTGTCGAAGGCACACCAGCGGTGAATAACGACCCGTCGGTCGCCCAAAGAGTCCTCGAAAGCGCCTCGCGTCACGTCGGAGCGACCAACGTACTCACCTTTCCGCCCGCCGCTCCGAGCGACGACGTTTCCGAATTCCTCAATCGGATTCCGGGCTGTTACATGTTCGTGGGTGGCGCGATGGCCGACGGTTCAAGCGGCATGCATCACAGCCCGGATTTCAGTGTCGACGACGCGTCGTGCCGCGTCGTCGCGGGTGTCTTGGCCGAGTGCGCGGTGGACCTGGCTCAGCCGTAGAAGAGCCTGGCCGCGCCGCGCAATGAGGCTTGATTACCGTTGATCACGATTCGATACGCCAGATCAGGGAACTGGTCGGGCTCGACCCGTCGAGCGTTCCCGCCCGCGAGATGCACGGTCGTCGCACCAAACTCGCTCCCGAATTTTTCGATGGTGTCGTGCAGGAGCATGAGCCACGCCTTCTCATCAGACGCGCGCGAACGTTCACCAAGCAACTGATCAAAGGTCATCGCGCCTCGAAAGACCTCGGCACCCACGTCGCGGACTCTGCGCATGGTCCCGTCCACGCACAGGGCCAAGCCGAGCCCCGTCCCGAGCGTCAAGACAACCTCCACTCCCACACCGAGGACGCAGCCGAGAGCCGCGAGTTTGGCGTCGTTCACCACGCGCAC
>JBEKWQ010000186.1:0-3384 GCA_049512875.1 Acidimicrobiales bacterium | reverse complement strand
CGAGAGCGAAGGGCGAGCCTCGACTGGTTCGTCGAGGGAGGACCACCACAAGGATTGTGGTGGTCGCATGATCAGGCGAACTTCGAGGCTCCGGTGAAGACTTCGCGCAAGATCCCGACCATGAGGTCGATGTCCTCGCGCGTCGAGATCAACGGCGGGGCCAGCTGCACGACGGGGTCACCGCGGTCGTCCGAGCGGCAGATTAGTCCGCGGCGGAACATCTCGGGCGAGACGTAGCCGCGCAGCAGGCGCTCGGCGTCGCGGCCGGCCCACGTCTCCTTGGTGGTCTGGTCCTTGACCAGTTCGACGCCCCAGAAGTAACCAGTGCCTCGCACGTCGCCGACGATCGGCAGGTCCTTCAGTGCGCATAACTGGTCGCGGAAGTAGTCCTGATTCGAGAGCACGTTCTCGAGGACCTTCTCGTCCTCGAGAATCTTGATACTCGCCAGCGCGACCGCGCACGAGACGGGGTGGCCCGACCAGGTGAAGCCGTGGATGAAGGAGTTGTCGTCGTGTTGGAACGGTTCGGCGATCCGGTCTGAGACGATCATGGCGCCCAGCGGGGCGTAACCCGCGGTGATGCCCTTGGCGCACGTGATGACGTCGGGCACGTAGTCGTACTTTTGGGCACCGAACCAGGTACCCAGGCGTCCGAAGGCACAGATCACGTCGTCGGCGACCAACAAGACGCCGTAACGGTCACAGATCGATCGGACCTCTTGCCAGTAGCCCGGGGGCGGGGTGAAGCATCCGCCCGCGTTCTGCACTGACTCGAGGAACACGGCGGCGACGGTCTCGGGTCCTTCGCGCAGGATCGCTTCTTCGATCTGGCGGGCCGACCAAAGACCGAAGGCCTTGAAGTCGTCCGCGTACTTCTCGGCGCGGTAGAAGTTCACGGCGGGCACCTTGATGGCACCGGGGACGAGTGGTTCGAAGGGTTGGCGATAGCTTTCCAGTGACGTGATCGTCAGTGCACCCAGCGTGGTGCCGTGGTAGGCGATGTCGCGGCTGATGACCTTGTAGCGGTCGGTGTCGCCTCGCATCTTGTGGTACTGGCGGGCGAGTTTCCACGCGCTCTCGTTCGCTTCGGCGCCACCAGTGGTGAAGAACACCCGGTTGAGGTCGCCCGGCGCGAGGCTCGCGAGCTTCTCGGCGAGCTCGATCGCCTTGGGGTGCGCGTAGGTCCAAAGTGGGAAGAACGCCATGGTATTCATCTGTTCGGCGGCTGCTTCGGCGATCTCCCGTCGGCCGTGGCCGAGGGCGTTCGTAAAGAGCCCCGAGATGCCGTCGAAGTACTCGGTGCCGTTGGCGTCGTAGACCCGCGTACCTTCGCCGCGAACCATTATCGGTATTTCCTTGTTCTCGGTGTACGCGCCCATGCGTGACATCTGCAGCCACAGGTGACGACGGGCGCGCTCCGAGTACGTATGGCTCGCGTTTTCTCCATGACTCATCGTGATGCCGTCGGTATAGATTTCGTCAATCGTCACTTGGTCCCCCATGCGTAGGTCTGCTTTGAAAGCTTCAAATACAGAAATGTTTCAACTTCGGTTACACCCGAGATGCTGCGAATGGAGTCGTTCAACAGGTGCACCAGCGCGTTGTCGTCCTCGGCGATCACTTCTGCGATGATGTCAAAACTGCCGGCGGTCATGACCACGTAATTGGCCTCTTCGATGGCGGCCACCTTGTCGGCGACGAGACGCACGTCCCCGTGGACCCGAATGCCGATGAGGGCTTCGCGGCCGTAGCCAAGTTGGAGGGGGTCGGTGATCGCGACGATCTGCATGACACCCGCGTCGCGAAGTCGCTGGACGCGCCGGCGGACACCCGCCTCGGAGAGTCCAACCTCGTCGGCGATGGCCCCGTAGGGCTTTCGGCCGTCGCGCTGGAGATGTCCGATTATCTGTCGATCAAGGGCGTCGATGCCGTTGGGGGCCGAGACCAGCTCCAAGTTCGATCGCTCTGCGCTCTTCGTACTCTTTGGTTGTGGTTTTGTGCCTGACATTGGTCGCTCCCCGCCCGGACGCCGATGGCGTGGGGGCTGCGGATAAAGACATTATAGGGACCAAATATGACGAATCGAGGCGTGAATTGTTAAATCTGTGCTCTTTTTCTTATTTTTGGTTTGCAGAACCCTGCAAAACTCTGGCAGAGTGGCTGAGAGCGCGAGCGTAAGTTCGCCGCGCCCTGGAGGATGTGTATGCGTCGATTGTCCAACTTCATCGGCGGCGAATCAGTTGCTCCCAAGAGTGGCAAGTACGTCGAATTGATTAATCCGGGCACCGGACAGCCGCTCGCCGAGATGCCGATCTCCAATGAGGCCGACGTGGATCACGCGGTGCAAGCAGCCGCCCAGGCGTTCACGTCGTGGCGGCGAACCACGCCCTCGCAGAGAAGTCTGGCGCTCCTTACGATCGCCGACCTCCTAGAGAGTCACGCCGAGGAACTGGTCGCACTGGAGGCGGAGAACTGCGGCAAGATCATCTCGGTCACGATGAGTGAAGAGATTCCTCCCATGATCGATCAGATTCGATTCTTCGCGGGCGCCGCTCGTCTCTTAGAAGGTCGAGGGGCGTCTGAGTACATGGACGGGATGACGAGCTACGTGCGGCGTGAGCCCATTGGCGTGTGTGGAGCGGTGACGCCTTGGAACTATCCGATGATGATGGCGGTCTGGAAGTGGGCTCCGGCGATCGCCGCGGGCAACACCATGGTCCTCAAGCCCGGTGACTCGACGCCGGTATCGACGCTGTTGATGGCCCAGTTGATGGGTGAAGTCCTCCCCGCGGGTGTCTTTAACGTGGTTTGCGGTGACCGTGACACGGGTCGCCTACTGGTCGAGCACCAGGTGCCCGCCATGGTCTCGGTGACCGGCTCGGTGCGGGCGGGAATGGAGGTGGCCGCCAGCGCGTCTAAGACGCTCAAGCGTGTGCACCTCGAGCTTGGCGGCAAGGCGCCGGTCGTCGTGTTCGACGACGTCGACGTCGCCGCCGCCGCCGAGGGCATCGCGATCGCCGGTTTCTTTAACGCGGGCCAGGACTGCACCGCCGCGACACGCGTCCTGGCGGGTCCGGGGGTCTACGGCGACTTCGTCGACGCTCTGGCTGAGCAGGCGCGAAACACCGTCGTAGGACTGCCCGACAACGAGGACGCCCTCTTTGGACCGGTCAACAACGTCAACCAGTTCGAACGCGTGAACGCGATCCTCGCGCGTAAGCCGAGTCACGCCTCGATCGCGGCGGGTGGTGATCGGGTGGGCGACACGGGATACTTCATCGCTCCCACGGTCGTCGCGGACTTGGACCAGAACGACGAGATGATCCAGAGCGAGATCTTTGGTCCGGTGATCACCGTGCAGAAGTTCAGCGACGAGGCCGAGGC
>JBEKWQ010000185.1:0-3401 GCA_049512875.1 Acidimicrobiales bacterium | reverse complement strand
GAATCGACGATCTCGTGCTCGACGGTGGCGAGGTAGATGAAGGTGGCGATCAGTTCGACCGCCCCGGCGACGTTCGGCGACGTTCCGGCGATCTCTTCGACGCCGTGAGGAATCTGCTGTCGCAGGGCGAGCAGCCACGACTCGTAGGCGCTGTCACGCGCGAGGACGTCATCGTCGTAGTAGAGGGCGAGGTAGCGCGATACGTGGTCGCGGATCACGTTCATGATCGAGAGGCGGTTTTCGAGGGCCGGCGTCTCGAACGAGGCACCAGTGAGGCCGCGCAGTTCGTTGTCGGAGCTCGGGTCGATCCGGCGCAGGTCGAAGTCACCGCTGGTCGCCTCGAAGAGATCGCAAATCCCGTCGTGGGTCAGACCGTAGGTGTGCTCGAAGTCGCCGTCACGGGTCAACTGCACGAAGGTCACCATCTGATCGCTCGATTGGGTGGCGTAGACGTGCGGCTGCAGCAGTCGGCGTATCGGGTGTTCGACCGGCAGGTGATTGCGGGTCGCCAGGGCCATCGGATCGCCGCACACCAGGTGGACCCAGTTGAAGTGGCGCACCAGCGACAGGTGGGTGCTCAAGCCGCACATGGCAATGCGCGTGGCCTGCGCCCAGTCAGGGTCACCGGGCGACGACGAGCCGAGCTCGCAGTCGATGCGTGTCGCGCGCGGGTACTTGGCCGAGGGGTCGAGCGTGAACTCTACGAGCGCCGCCGGCGAGCGCAGACCCGGGTGGGACTCGAATGCATCCAACGAGGTCAGGTCCCAGCGCAAGCCGCCCTGGCCGTCCTGCTCTAAGTAGCAGGCGTACGGGCTCGCGACGGCGAGGTGACCGAGGTCGACGTCGCCCTCGTAGGCGCCCGGTCGCACGGGGGCCGGGAAGCACCGCCGGTGAGCGCGAGTGTAGGCCGCGCGAAGCGCCACCTCCGGTTGTTCGTCGACCTCACGCACGCCCGGATGCATGGGTGAGAACCGACGGTTCAACCACGCCTGGATCTTGCAGAAGAGCAGACCCGCCCTCTGGCGCTCGTCACGGGGAATTCGTTCGGCGACGAGGACGGAGGGGATCACCACGTCGGGGAACTTGACCTGAATTGGCACCTGGCCGATCGGCGATTCCGCCGCCGGTACCGGAATCGTGAGCGGGCGGTTATGGCGGAACTTGAAGATCATGAGCCGGTTCCAGAACGTCCGGCGAAGGAACCACACCTCAGTCGATCCCAGCCGTGTGCCAGGGCTTGAAGGCGTTGTCCAGGCCGCGCAGGGCGTCAGCGAGCTCGGGGTAGTGACGCAGGATCACCGACGACATCGTGTTGTTCTCGATCCAGCGAAGCCCTTCGGGGGTGTAGACCTCGGGCCGGTAGTCGTAGGTGAAGAACCGGTCGCTCTTGAGGCGCCGCGTGGCCATGAGGATGAAGACCCGAAAGGCCGTGTCGCTGAAGGCGAATCCCTCCGGGGGCCGTTCGGCGAAGAGTCCGACCATGAGGTCGACCTCCTCGGGCGAGGCGTAGACGCGCTTGAGGTCCGCGACGACCGTGACGTCGTCGCTGAACTCCTCGAACGTCGTCGCTGGCTTCAGGTGGAACTGGCGGCGGAACTCGTTGTAGCGCGGCACGCCCCGCTCGCGGCTACGCAGGATGTCGGTCGCCGCGAGGTCGAGGATGGTGCCGTCGGGCTCGTTGAAACGACGCAAACGCTCCGGGTAGTTATGCAGGACGATCGCCCCCGGGTGGCTCGTACCGAAGGAGTAGAAGAGGTCGTCCAAACCGATCCGGGGATCATCCACCACCAGATGGGTGTGCACGCCGGAGAGCTCGGTGAAGTTGTACTCCTGGATCAGTTCGTTGCCACTCGATTCGCGGATGCTGTACTCGTCGGGGATGAGCGGGTGCATGCGATAGACGGCGACGAACTCCTCGGTCATGGCGTAGGGCGCGCCGTGGTAGTAGAGATCGGAGCCGGGAACCCCGCTCACCTCCTCGCTCTTGGTGAGTCGCCCGAAGCGTTTCCACAGAGGCTCGCCCTGGAAGCCCCACCAGTTGACCCGCATGCCCAGTTCTAAGTCGGAGTCGGCCAGCAGCGCCGTCGTCCACTCGGTGGTGTGGATCTGCGCGATGAGGGCCGCGTTGATCAGTCGAGCGTGGTCGAAGAGTTGGTCGTCGCTCCAATAGGGGTAGACCGAAGCCAGGTTGTCGCAGATGGAGTTGTGCTCGCGCATGAAGAGCGTGTGCATCATCACCAGGCCCATCCACCAGTTGCCCGTGATGCCAGCGAAGTCGACGCCCGGGATCGGGGGCATGTTGGGTGGGTCGAAGGGGATGACGCCCTCGGGCGACAGCACGACGTGCCCTGCGGTGCCGGTTCGGATCAGCTTCTCGATGATCGGGCTGGAGCCGTAGACCTGGGAGGCGTCCCACCAGTGGGTCTCGGTGTTGCGATAGGTGGGCGGCTGACCGTCGGACGTCGGATCGGCCTTGGTCCGCCGGATCTGCATCGGGTGCTCGGGCCAGGGATCATCGGCCTCGAGGTCAACCAGCCAGGGGTCGTCGACCTCGTTGGTGCCGTGGCTCATCCAGTCGTGCACCTCGAACTGCAGCCACGCCGCGGCGAGCAAGTTGAGGGTGGTGGCTGGGATGAACTCCCGGCGCGCCAGCAACTCCTGGCTGACCGTGCGCGGGTTGGGCACGAGCACGTCGAGGGGGTAGGTCACGTCGGGCGGGACGTTACGCCCGAAGCGGCTGCCCGCGCTGCCCATGTCGGGCACCGCTGGATCGTTGCCGGTGCCGTCGGGTGTGCGCACGAGGAGTCGCGGTCCTGGGGGCGGCGACTCGGGGCCCCAGCCGGCCGACTCTCCGGTCGTGTCGTAGAGGTTATGGCGGCGCAACGTCATGCGTAGCCCGGTCAGCGTCATCAGCGCCACCGGCTTGGGCAACCGGTCCCAGCCGAAGCGTCGGTCGAGGGCCCCCGTGAGCCACATGAAGCCCTTCTTGCCTGGCCCGTCCATCATCGACTCCTCCCTGGCGTCATCACGCGCTGAGTCAAAATCAAAGAGGATGCTACCGCCGATTCACGAGTTGGGCCGAGGAACGTCTCGCGCCGCGGCCAACCACGGTACCGACCGCGCCATCAGCTACGCGTCAAGCACCGTGGAAAAGGTCAGCTTCCAATTCTCTCGTCTTTGCGCCGGCTGAACGGCGCGACCAGCTCTTGCAGGATGGTGATCAATGCACCGCCGGCGATGCCGAGGGCGATGCCCGAGAGGAACGCCTGGTGGTTCTCGTATTGGCTCGTGGTGACGTTGATGGCCGAAAGATGGATCGACTGCGTGCTCGCCGCCTGGAACCACGACCACGACGTGGCGTTCGTCGAACGGGGAGTGACGGGCGACTGAATCGAGAAGTC
>JBEKWQ010000184.1:0-3406 GCA_049512875.1 Acidimicrobiales bacterium | reverse complement strand
CTGGCCCTCACCATCTCGTTCGCACTCTTGCTGCTCTCGTCGGTCGTTTCCTACGCGACCGGCACCAAAGACGGCACGCTCATGTACCCCGAAGACCCCTGAGGTCAGTACCGAATGTTGAGCACGCGAAGACGAGCCACTAATCGAGAGGTTCGAACGCAGCCGTGAAGTGACGCAAGGCCTTGGGTTCGTGAACCATTCGATACCCTCGCAAACTCGAGGCGTCTTGTGAGACCGCCTTGACCACTTCGATGACGTAGTCAATATGGCTCTGGGTGTAGGTGCGACGCGGTATCGCCAGACGCACCAACTCCATGGCCGCGGGTTTCTCGGTACCGTCGGGTTGACGTCCGAACATGACGCTGCCGATCTCACAGCTACGGATGCCTCCGGCGACGTAGAGCGCAACGGCGAGGGACTGGCCGGGGTACTCCAGGGCGGGGACGTGACTCAGCAACGCCCCCGCGTCGATGTACACGGCGTGACCGCCGATGGGCTTCACGACCGGCACGCCCGCGGCGTCGAGCGCCTCACCGAGATAGGCGGTCGAGCGGATTCGGTAGCGAAGGTAGTCGGGGTGCACCGCTTCTTTGAGACCCTGCGCGAGGGCTTCGAGGTCGCGACCGGCGAGACCGCCGTACGTGGGAAAGCCCTCCGTGAGGATCAGGACCGTACGACATTGCTCGGCGAGCGCGTCGTCATTGAGCGCGAGCCAACCCCCAATGTTCCCAAAGGGGTCTTTCTTGGCGCTCATCGTCATCCCGTCGGCGAGTGACGCAATCTCTCGAACGATGTCGGCGATCTCGCGATCACCTTGACCCGGCTCGCGTTCGTGGATGAACCACGCGTTCTCCGCGAAACGGCACGCGTCGAGGAACAGCGGGACACCGTAGCGACGACACGTCTCACTCACCGCGCGAATGTTCTCCAGTGACACCGGCTGACCACCACCAGAGTTGTTCGTGATCGTTAGGAACACCACCGGCACGTCCCCTTCGCGCGCCGAAAGGAGATCCTCCAACTCCGCCACGTCCATGTTCCCCTTGAACGGGTGCAGGGTCGAAGGCTCGCGACCTTCGCCGATCACGAGATCGACGGCCCGGGCACCGGACGCCTCGACGTTGGCTCTCGTGGTGTCAAAATGGGTGTTGTTCGGTACGACGCGCCCCGCGCCACCCAGCACCGAGAACAGGATCTTCTCCGCGGCCCGACCCTGATGGGTGGGTATGACGTGTTTGAAGGGAAACAGATCCTTCACGGCGGCTTCGAATCGAAACCACGACGGCGAACCCGCGTAACTCTCGTCACCGTGTTGTATCGCCGCCCACTGGTCCCGCGACATCGCGCCGGTTCCCGAATCGGTCAACAAGTCGATCAGGACGTCGACCGCGTGGAGGCCGAAAAGGTTAAAACCCGAATCCTCAATGGCCCGACGCCGTTCGAGTGGCGTGGTCATTCGCAGCGGCTCTACCGAATGAATTCGAAAGGGTTCAATGATGGTTGAAAAGGTGTGCTCCATTTTTCGATGGTAACCCTGAACCACGAGTTTCGCCCCGTGACCAAGGTCACGGCATCGTTCGCACTCCACGATGCCCCAACGTCAAGAAACCGTCATGTTGATTCCTTCGAGGTGCCTATATTCTCGTGGACAATGAATGTCCCTTCGCGCCCGTCGTCTCGACTTACGGGTCGATTGGTGTTTTCCGTGGCAGTTGCGGTCGCGCTTCCCTTGCTCCTTGTCACCTCTCCCACCGGTTCAGCCTCGACCACGACGACCTCAAGCACGTCGACCACTTCGACGATGCCCGGATCGACAACGACCACCCTTGGCGGAATGACGACGACTACTTCCGCACCCGTCGAGACCGTTCTGCCGTGGCCAACGCAGGATAGCGCGGCGTTAGCCATACCGAGTCTCGCCGTGACGGCGGACTCCCCGAACCAACCGCGAGTCCCCATCGCCAGCTTGACCAAGCTCATGACATCCTGGGTCGTCCTTCAAAAGCTCCCCCTGGCGCTCGACCAGAGCGGACCGTGTCTGATCGTTAACGCCCAGGACGTCGCGTTCTTTCATCAGAATCTCTCCATTCAAGAATCCACCGTCAAAATCGTCAAAGGCGAAACGCTTTGCGAGAACACGTTGTTTCGCGGTCTCTTCGTGCATTCTGCGGGTGACTACGCCGAATTGCTGGTTCGCCTCACTGGATTGAGCACCGCGTCTTTTCTCAAAGCCATGAACAGCGATGCCGTGACCCTCGGTCTCACCCAGACCCACTACGCGGACTACACCGGCATCTCGCCGAGTGACCTTTCGACGGCGCACGACGTCGTCACGCTCACCGTCGACCTGATGACGAGTCAGCCGTTTATCGACTCAGTCGTCGCGTTGAGGAAAGTCCATCTGCCGGTGGCCGGCTGGGTGGGCTCGTACACGCCCTACGTCGGTACTGACGGCGTGGTGGGCGTGAAGTCGGGCTATACCTTGGCGTCGGGGGGATGTGTCGCCATGGCCATCAACGTGACGATCGGCGGCGTCGTCGTTCCGACGTACGAAGTGGTTCTCAGTCAGCCCGGCGCCAACGCCCTCGACGTCGCGGGCCAGCACGCACTCAACCTCATGAGGGCGCTTCGACCGTCGTTGGCGCTGGTGAGGACGGCGGACGTCAATACCGTCAAATGGATCGGCTCAGCCTCACTGGTCACGCCAACGACGACGACCACCACCACCACGACTACTACCACGTCTACGACGACGACGGTTCCGACGATCTAGTCAGGCACACGAACGTCGTGCGGCTACTGGCCTTGGGCCGCGTTCGCGTTCGAAGCGGACCTGAGACCCGGCTTCGTGCACGGACCCGACTCGGCGTTCACGCAGATTGTGTAGAGGTTCGTGATGACCCCCTTGACGTCCGCTCCTTTCACGTTGGCGCCTTGAAGGTTCGCGCCCGACAAGTTGGCGCCCGTCAAGTTGGCGTCTTGTAAATCATCGGACTGTAGGTCGTCGCGGCTCAAGTTCTTGTGAGCAAGGTCGCAGCCGGCCAGATTGACGTTCGTCACTGAGACAGTGCAGTCCTTGGACGCAACGAACGTCGCCACCTTCGCCGATGTTCCACACGAACTCAATCCGAGGCCCGCCATCACGAGGGTGGTGATTAACCAGAACTTCTTCATCTCAGTGGACCCCCTGGGTCGCGAGCAGTGAAATGATCTGCGCGACCGACGAGACCTTCACCGACGTCGACGCCGAGGGGTCGTCGGGGATGATCCACTTCAAGCGTCCCGTGGCGCTCACGATGTACATGTAGTCGTCGTGAATGCTCATGGCGTCAGTGCGGGTCATAGTGACGCCGATTCCGTACTCCGCCCAGACCTTGCTCGTCTCGGCCAACGGACCGGTCACGAA
>JBEKWQ010000183.1:0-3410 GCA_049512875.1 Acidimicrobiales bacterium | reverse complement strand
TTTCCGCGCCTTCGTGGGATCGACGACGGTTTCGAGGTGACCCCTCCGGACCTTCTGGCGGGCGTGACCCCCGCTCTGCTCGCCGGCGCGTACCTGCGCGGCATCGAGGAGAAGCCCGTGCTAGTCGTGCGGCTTAATCACGTGACCGTCGACGCCGTGACGGTCGCCGAGACGGTCGTGTCGCTGTCCCAGCGCCTGCCCGCCATGGGTCGGCTCACGTTTCGCGCGCTCACCGAGGGACTGCAGAGTCGTATCGAGGTCATCGTGCACTTTCTCGCGTTGCTCGAGCTCTGCAAACTTGGTCTGATCGATTTGGGTCAGGGCAGCACCTTTGGCGACGTGCAGATCGAGTGGCTCGACGAGACGTCGCTGCTCGATCTTGGAAGGGTTGACAGCTATGAGGGATGAACGTTCACTCGAGCAGAAGCTCGAAGCGATGTTGACGGTGGCCCTCGAACCAATCACGACCGAAGAACTCGCGGACGTGCTCGACGAGGACGCCGAGTTCGTGCTCGACACGCTGCGCGAGCTACGCGCGGAGTTCGTGGCCGATCGTCGGGGATTCCAACTGGCCGAACTCGCGAGCGGCTGGGTGATGCAGACCGCGCCCGACGTGGCGAGCTGGGTCACCAAGTTCGCCAATCGCGACGTGTCGCACCGACTCAGCTCCGCGGCGCTCGAGACGCTCGCGATCATCGCCTATCGCCAGCCGGTCTCGCGCGCCCAGATCACGGCCCTTCGCGGCGTGAACGTCGACGGCGTGGTGCGCCTGCTCGAACAGCGCGGCTACATCGAAGAGAAGGGGAGGGCGTCGGGACCCGGCCTACCCATCCTCTACGGCACGACCGAACTTTTTCTTGACCGCATGGGACTTTCGGGCATCGCTGACCTGCCACCGATCGAGGAGTTCATGCCCCCCGTCGAGGCGGCGATCGAACTCGCCGACGAGCTTTTCGAGCGCTCGTTGGAACTCAGCGAGGACGCGTAGTTGGACGAGGGCGAACGGCTCCAAAAGACCCTGGCTCGCGCGGGCTTCGGTTCGCGGCGGTCTTGTGAGGTCCTGATCACCGAGGGGCGCGTCACCATCGACGGCCGGGTGGCCGAGTTGGGTAACCGCGTGCACCCCGACGTCCAGGTGATCTGCGTGGACGGTGCGCTGGCTCCTACGGCCCAGAACATGGTGTACTACCTGCTCAACAAGCCCGACGGGGTGGTAACAACCGCGTCGGACCCCCAGGGTCGCACGACCGTGCTCGAACTGGTCGACTCGGCGGTGCGGATCTTCCCCGTGGGGCGCCTGGACATGAACACCGAGGGTCTGATCATCCTCACCAACGACGGTCGCCTCGCGCACCTGTTGACCCACCCCAGTTCGGGCATCTCCAAGGAGTACCTGGCGCGCGTCGAGGGTGACCCGTCTCCCAGTGCGATCAGGCGACTGCGCGAGGGTGTGGAACTCGACGACGGACTCACGAGCCCGGCCCAGGTCAGCCGGGTGAGTGAGGGATTGCTTCGCATCGTCATTCACGAAGGACGCAATCGCCAGGTTCGAAGGATGTGCTCGGCCATTGGTCACGACGTCACCCGACTCGTGCGCACGCGCATCGGACCAATCCAGGACGCCACCTTGTCACCCGGATCGTCGCGACAGTTGTCACTCGGTGAGGTTCGCCGGTTGATGGAGGCGGTAGGGATGAGCGAGGAAATCGCATCTACGATGCCATCATGACGTCCGCCCTCGTTCGTGCGCTACGCGGTGCCACGACGTGCGACGCCGATACGCCCGAGGAGATCGCGAGCGCCACGCAGGAACTCATTCTCTCGATGATGCAGCGAAACGGCCTCGAGCACGACGACGTCATCAGCGTGCTGTTCACCACCTCGACCGACCTCACGTCGACCTTTCCCGCCACGACGGCGCGGGCGATCGGTTTCGGCGACGTGCCCCTCATCTGCGCGAGCGAGATCGCGGTTCCCGGAGCCATGGCGCACTGCATCCGTATCTTGATGCACGTCTATACGACGCGGTCCCGCGAGGAGATTCACCACATCTATCTGCGCCAGGCGCAGTCGCTGCGCGATGACCTCCGCGCCTAGACGTCGCGCGCACGTCGTGGGACTCGGCTTGATCGGGGCGTCGCTCGCCTTGGCCCTGGCCGAGCGGGGATGGACCGTCACCGGCGACGACGCCGACGGTGACGTCCTCGACGTCGCCCAGCGTGAGGGCATCATCGAGGGCACGCGCATGAGCGACGAGCCCGAGATTGTCTTCGTGGCGACGCCCGCGGGGGTCGTGAGCGAGATCGCCAACGCGTTGTGCGACTTTTTCGACAGTCCCTCACTCGTCGTGACCGACGTCGCGGGCGTGAAGAGTTCCATCGTCGCTGAGGTTCGCGACCCGCGCTTCGTCGGGGGCCACCCGATGGCCGGTTCTGAGCTACGCGGCCTTCGCGGGGCCAAGGCGGACTTGTTCCAAGGGTGCAATTGGGTCCTCACGCCAACCGATTCCACGAGTCCGGCGACCTACAGCGTGCTGCACGGCATCCTGCGAGATCTTGGCGCCAACGTCGTAGCGGTGAGCGCCGAGGACCACGACCGTCTGGTCGCGATCGCCAGTCACGTGCCCCACCTGTTGGCGGGTGCGTTGATGAACGAGGCGGCCGAGGCGGCCCAGCAGGACGCCGTCTTGTTGCAACTCGCGGCGGGCGGCTTTCGCGACATGACGCGCATAGCGGCGGGCGACCCGTCGATCTGGCCCGACGTCTTGTTCGAGAACCGCGACGCGGTCACCGACACCCTGGTCGGTCTCGAGAAGCGACTTGAGAACCTACGCATCGCGTTGGCCGACGACAGCCGTGACATCCTCGAAGAGAGTCTCACCACCGCCGCCGAGGCGCGGCGCCAACTGCCTGGTCGCGCCCTGTCCTCAGAAAACCTCTCCTACTTGCGCGTGGGGGTCGCCGACCAACCCGGGGTGCTCGCGGCGGTCACTCGCTGCGCGTCCGAGCTACTCGTGAACATCTACGACATCGAGATCGCCCACGGTATCGAAGGGGTCGGAGGTACGCTGCTGCTCGCGGTCGACAGCGCTCAGGTGGCGACCTTCGCCGAGGCGCTCGCCGAGCTCGGTTTCCAGGTGGTGCGAGAGCGGTGAACGACGAGCAACCGGTAAAGGCCGTAGCCCGGCTGCGAGGTCGAATTCGCGTGCCGGGCGACAAGAGCACGTCGCACCGCGCCCTGCTCATCTCGGCCCTGGCGAGCGGTGAGAGCGTGATCGACGGACTCTCGCCCGGGGCCGACGTGCGCGCCACCTCGCGCATCGTTGCCCAGCTCGGGGCAGCAGTCCACGCCCAGGGCGCTCTAGTACACGTGCTCGGGCCCGAGGAGGGACTTCACCCCAGTGCGACCGC
>JBEKWQ010000182.1:0-3440 GCA_049512875.1 Acidimicrobiales bacterium | reverse complement strand
GATAGATCCGACCGTCGCGCGCCTGGGTCACGTGTTCGAGTTCCACGACGACGGGACCCTCAGCGTTCGCGCGCGCGAGGATGATCGCGGTATCGAGCGTCGTGAGCGCCGAGCGGGCGTCACCGTCGGCCGAACTCGTGAGCGCGCCGACGGCGTCAGTGCTCACCTCGACCCCGCGCAGTCGAGCCCCGCGCGCGACCAGCACCGCGATGTCCGCTTCGCCGAGCGCGCGAACCCGCCAGAGCGTGCAGCGACTCATCAGGGCGGCGTTCACCTCGAAGTACGGGTTCTCGGTGGTGGCCCCGATGAGCACGATCTCACCCGTCTCGGTCGCGGGCAACAAGAGGTCCTGTTGGGCCTTGTTGAAACGATGGACCTCGTCGATGAACAAGACGCTGCGTTGGCCGAGCTCGCCCAGACGCTCTCGCGCGCGGCCAATCGCGTCGCGCACGTCCTTTACCCCACCGCTCACCGCCGACAAGCTCTCTTGGGCGTACCCGGCCGAACTCGCGACGATGCGCGCGAGGGTGGTCTTGCCCGTACCCGCCGGTCCCCAGAGGATCATCGAGGTCAGCTGCTTGGCTTCGACGAAACGGCGCAGCGCACCGTTCTCGCCCACCAGGTGGTGCTGGCCCAAAACCTCGTCGAGCGTGCGCGGGCGAAGCGCCTCGGCGAGGGGCGCCGTCTCCGCGAGGCGCCGAGCGAGGGCGTCGTCAAAGAGCGACGTACTTACCCCTTCGGCGTGATCTTGACGCGCAGGTCACGCAGTTGGCGCTCTGAAATCGCCTTGGGCGCGCCGGTCATCAGGTCCGCGCCCGACTGGGTCTTGGGATAGGCAATGACCTCACGGATGTTCTCCTCGCCCGCGAAGATCGCCACCAACCGGTCGATCCCAAAGGCGAAGCCGGCGTGGGGCGGCGCGCCATACTTGAAGGCCCCGAGCAGGAACCCGAAGCGGCTCTCGGCCTCCTCGTCGGTGATACCGAGGGCGGAAAAGATCCGCGACTGGATGTCCGCGCGATGGATCCGCACCGAGCCACTTCCCAGTTCCCAGCCGTTCAGCACGAGGTCATAGGCCTGGGAGCGAACCTTCATGGGATCGGTCTCGATCAGGTCGAGGTCCTCGGGGTGGGGCATCGTAAAGGGGTGGTGGGCCGCTATCAGGTGGCCGTCCTCGTCGACGCCCTCGAACATCGGGAACTCGGTCACCCAGACGTAGTGGTGCGGTCCCTCGCCCACCGGCGGCGAACCGAGGGACACGCGTAGCGCCCCGAGCACCTTGCACGCGGGCGTGTACTCGTCGGCGACACAGAAGATGATGTCACCGACCGCCGCGTCCTCGACCCCGCGCACCGCTGACGCCTCACGCTCGCTGAGAAAGCGCGCGAGCGGCGAGTCGAGTCCCTCGGCACTGACCTTGAACCACGCCAATCCCTTCGCCCCGAGTTCCTTGGCCTGGTCGGTCAACTGGTCGAGGCGACTGCGCGTGAAGCTCGCCCCGCCCGGCACGCGCATGGCCTTTACCGTGGGCGCGGCGAAAGCCTTCACCTCGGTCGCGGCGAAGTCCGCGGACAGGTCGTGCAGCATCATGCCAAAACGAAGGTCGGGCTTGTCGGTGCCGTAGTGGTCGAGCGCCTCGGCCCAGGTCATCGAGGGCACGGCACCGGGACGAACGCCCGTGGCGGCTTCGGCGGCGTCGAGTACCGCGCGACTGACGAAACCCAGCACGTCGTCTTGGCTCACGAAGCTCGCCTCGAGGTCGAGTTGGGTGAACTCGAACTGGCGATCGGCGCGTAGATCCTCGTCGCGCAGGCAGCGCGCAATCTGGTAGTAACGGTCAAAACCACCCACCATCAGGAGTTGCTTGGCGATCTGGGGGCTCTGGGGAAGGACGTAGAACTCCCCGGGGTGCAGCCGCGAGGGCACCACGAACTCGCGCGCGCCCTCGGGCGTGGGGGCCCAGAGCAGTGGCGTCTCCACCTCGCAGAAACCCTGCACGTCCATCGCGTGGCGAAGCGTGGCGTTCACCTTGGCGCGCAGGCGCAGGTTCGCCTGCATGTTCTCTCGGCGCAGGTCCAGGTACCGATACCGCAAGCGGACTTGCTCGTCGATGTCCACCCGGTCGTCGAGTTGGAAGGGTGGCGACTCGGCGAGCGCGAGCACCTCGACGCGACAATCAGTCAGTTCGATCGCGCCGGTCGCCAGGCGGTCGTTGACGGTGCCTTCGGGACGCGGCGTCACGGTACCGGTCACGCGCACGACGAATTCGGGACGCACCTCGACCGAACCCTCGACAACCGCTTGCAAGACCCCGGAGCGGTCGCGCAGGTCGAGGAAGGCCAAGTGTTCGCCGTGCTCGCGACGCTTGGCGACCCACCCACAGACGCTGAGCCGCTCGCCCACCATCGAGGAGTTCACCGAGGCGCACAGATGGTCGCGCAGGCTCGTGGCTTCAAAGTTGGTGGACATGCTCACTTCGCTCGTAGGAGGTGCAGGACCGTCGACACGACGTCCCCCTCGCCCACGCGGCGCTGGTGTTGCTCGTGATCGTCGCTTCGCAGGTCCCTAATCGTAACCTCGCCCGCGCTGCGTTCCTGGGGCCCGATCAGCAGGGCCAGGCGGGCCCCGGATTTGTCGGCCACCTTCATCTGGGCCTTCATCGAGCGCTGGTCGTAGGCCCGGTCACTAGCGACCCCCGCCTGACGCAGGCGGTCGAGCAAGGTCGCGGCCGCGTCCTCGCCCGTGGTGTCGACCACAAAGACCTCGAGTTCGCGCGAGAGCAGTGGCGGCGCCCCTTCGGCCTGGCGCGTGAGCAACAGACGCTCCACCCCGCTACCAAAGCCGATACCGCTCGTGGGCTTACCCCCCAACTGCTCGACCAGACCGTCGTAGCGACCCCCGCCGCCGATCGCGTTCTGGGCACCGTCGAGGGCGTCGGCCACGAACTCGAAGGTCGTACGCGTGTAGTAGTCAAAGCCGCGCACCAGGCGCGGACTGAGCTCGCTCTCGATGCCCAGGCGACCGAGCCCGTCGAGCACCGCGTCAAAGTGCGCGCGACAATCGTCACAGAGGTAGTCAATCAGCATCGGGCCTTGGGCGGTCACCGCGATACACGCCGGGTTCTTGCAGTCGAGCACCCGCAGCGGGTTCTCGCGCCAGGTCAGTCGGTGCTCGTCACACAGTTCTGCCTCGTGCGCCTCGAGGTGGGCACGAAGCAGTTCGAGGTAGGCGCCGCGGCACTGCGCGTGGCCCATGGAGTTGATCAACAAGCGGAACCTCGTCAGTCCGATCGCCTCGAAGAACCGCTGGGCGAGGGAGATCACCTCGACGTCGACGGCCGGATCGTCGGTGCCGAGGACCTCGACGCCCAGTTGGTGGTGTTGGCGGTAACGACCCGCTTGGGGACGTTCGTAGCGAAAGGCCGGCGTGAAGTACCACGC
>JBEKWQ010000181.1:0-3453 GCA_049512875.1 Acidimicrobiales bacterium | reverse complement strand
GCCTCACGCAGGCACTCCACGTCACGGGGGGAATAAAGGCGGTAGCCCTTGCGGCTTCTCGTGGGCTGGACCAGTCCCTTGTCCTCGTAGTAGCGGATCTTCGAAAGCTCGATATCGGGTACGTCACGGCGAAGGATGGCGTGCACCTCTCCGATGCGCATCGTCCCCTGGTTATTCATCGCGTCGACTCCCAGAAGACCAACTTGTACTTTCCGATTTGCACCTCGTCGCCCGAATGCAGTGTCGTCTCCTCGACGCGCTTGCCGTTGACGTAGGTACCGTTCAACGAGTTCAGGTCTCGCAGCGTGATACGACCGCTCGCCGTTCGCGTGAACAACGCGTGATGGCGCGACACCGACACATCATCGAGCAAGAGGTCGCTTTGCTCGTGGCGTCCCGCGCTGATGAATTCCTTGTCCAGGTCGAGTCGACCCCCCGCTTCGGGACCCGAAACGATCACGAGTTCGTCACCGTGTTCACCCGTAGGACCCTTTGAGGCGTTCACGTAGAGCGCGTCAGGCACGCTCACGACCGGAACGGCGATCGTTTCGGGCGACGTTGCCTTGTGCTGGGGAGCACCGCACGACCAACAGAAATTTGCGTTGGCGTTCAGTATCTCCCCACAGCGACGGCAGTTCACGGGACTCACAATAGTTACGTTTGTGAAGGCTTGTCAGTGTTAATTGTTCGTGAGCGTTTGGTAACGTTGCGCGTCGAGAAGCGTCTCGTACTCAGAACCCGACGTCGTCGTGATTTCGCAAATCCACCCATCACCGTAGGGGTCTGCGTTCACCGACTCGGGCGAATTCGTGAGCGAATCATTGACTGCCGTTACCGTACCCGATACCGGGGCGTAGATTTCTGAGACGGATTTCGTCGACTCGACTTCGCCCAGCGCCTCACCAGCGTTAAGTGTGGCTCCAACTTTCGGCAGGTCCACGAAGACGACGTCGCCCAGCGCGTCCTGCGCGTAGTCGGTGATGCCTATTCGTACCACCGCGCCGTCGGCCTTCGCCCATTCGTGGTCCTTCGAGTACCGGAGATCGCTGGGAATCTGCATAGTTAGAAAATCTACAAGATTCGTCGTCCCTGGCGCCCGGCGCGCAGCGCCGCCAGAGCCGGCCGCACGTAACCCACCAGGACCAGCCACGAAAGACTGAGACCAATGATGCCAATCACCCACGTCACGTCGCGCGCCACGTGCTGCCACTGGGCGAGCGCGGCGTGATGGGGATTGGTCGTGAGCAAGAACCACGGATACGCCGTCATCAGGGCGAAGGTCGACACCTTGCCCCACCAGAGCACGTCGATGCGGGCCGCGCCGAGCGCCGCGAGGGCGAGCGTGATCACCGACACGATCAGCTCGCGAGCGAGGGTGGCGAGCGCAAACCACCACGGCACGCCCGCGGCCGCGGCCACACTGAGCAGACCCACGATCATTAAGAGGCGATCAGCGACGGGGTCGATGATCTTGCCCACCGTGGAAACCTGGTGGAGGCTCCGCGCGAGGTAGCCGTCGATCCAGTCCGTCGCCCCCAGAAACGCAAGGAGCCAGGCCGCAATCGCGCGATGATTGGTGCCAAAGAGCACCCATACGAAGACCGGCAGCAACGCCAGGCGCACCAGGGTGACCAGGTTCGCCCACGTCATCCATCCCGCGTCCGCGTCACCCGCCATAGTCGGAGGTTAGGTCAGGCGACGGTGATCGACTGGTCCAGGTAGACGTCCTGGACCGCGTGGACCAGTGCGGCGCCCTCGTCGATCGGGCGCTGGAAGGCCTTTCGCCCGAGGATGAGGCCCTGACCGCCGGCGCGCTTGTTGATGACCGCCGTGCGCACCGCACCGGCGAGGTCGTCGTTTCCCTTGGCCTCGCCACCGGAGTTGATGAGTCCGATACGTCCGGCGTAACAGTTCACCACCTGCCAACGCGTGAGATCGATGGGATTGTCGGTGGTCAACTCGCCGTAGACCTTCGGATCGGTCTTTCCGAATTTCACGGCGTGGTAGCCGCCATTGTTCTCAGGTTGCTTTTGCTTGATGATGTCGGTTTCAATCGTCACGCCGAGGTAGTTGGCCTGTCCGGTGAGGTCCGCACTGACGTGGTAGTCAACATCCTTGGTCTTGAACGCGTCGTTGCGCAAGTAGCACCACAGCACCGTGAACAGACCCAGACGATGCGCTTCGGCGAAGGCCGCGGTCACTTCTTCGAGTTGGCGGATCGAACCCTCGGAACCGAAGTAGACGGTCGCACCCACGCCCACGGCGCCCAGGTCGGCGGCCTGTTGGGCCGAGGCGAACATGTGCTGGTCAAAGGAGTTCGGATAGCGCAACAGGTCGTTGTGATTGAGTTTGACGATGAAGGGGATGCGGTGCACGTAACGGCGCGAGACGATGCCCAGGTTTCCCAGGGTCGTCGCAATCGCGTTGCAGTCCGAGGCAATCGCCAGATCACACAGGCGCGCAGGATCGAAATACGCCGGATTCGGCGCAAAACTCGCGGCGGCCGAGTGCTCGATACCCTGGTCGACCGGCAAGATGGACAGGTAGCCAGTACCCCCGAGTCGTCCGTGGTTGTAAAGCGTTCCCAAGTTTCTCAGCACGGTCGACGAGCGGTCACTCATCGTGAATACCTCTTGAACAAAGTCGGGACTGGGAAGCGTCAACCATTCCTTGGGGAACGCGGTCGCCTTGTGGTCAAGAAGGGTTGGCGCCTCGGCACCCAACAGAGAAGCAATATCCATGCCCGAATCCTACAAGAGATCGTTCTCGTCGCTTCTAAGTAGAAGTTGCCAAAGCGTTCTCGGGCTTGTGAGCGACCCGCGCATCAGACAGACTACCTACGTGACTTTCGACTACCGGTCCTCATTGCTGCGACGAATGCGCGCGATGCACTCGCTGTACGATCAGGCGTGTTCGACGATGACGATAGAGCACGTGAACCACGTCGAACGCGACGGTGTCTTGCCCATTGCGTTCTCACTCGTCCATCAGGTCTTGATCGAGGACGGTTCGCTCGCCTTTGCCGGTGGCCCCCTTCCCCAGTTCAACGACGACTGGTCCACGAGAATGGGTCTGGCGATCTCGGACCACGGCAAGGCGAAGACCGTCACGGAAATGACCCTCCAACGCATCGGTAATTACGGTGAATTTCTCATCTTCCAGCGCCTGGTCTTTGGCGCGACCGAGGAGTTCGTCGCTTCGATCGAACCCGACACCTTCGAGGACGTCGTCGTGCCCTACCCGTACGGTCCGGGGATCGACCAGACGTTCTCGGCGCGAGTGGGCGGTGAGCGAGGTATCTCGCGCAGCGACGCTCTCGAGTGCTGGATCTACCAGCACGGACTTCGTCATATGGGAGAGATCGAACACGCCCGCGCCCTCGTTGGTCTCGGTGGTATGACGTCCTATCCCTGGCGATAGAGTCATCCCAGTAAATACTTGGAGGTAGGCCAT
>JBEKWQ010000180.1:0-3488 GCA_049512875.1 Acidimicrobiales bacterium | reverse complement strand
GCGGACTTGGACCAGAACGACGAGATGATCCAGAGTGAGATCTTTGGTCCGGTAATCACCGTCCAGAAGTTCAGCGACGAGGCCGAGGCGCTCCAGTGGGCCAACGGCGTCGAGTACGGCCTCGCGTCATCGGTGTGGACGAAGGATCACGGCCGGGCCATGCGATTCACCCGAGACCTTGACTTTGGCTGCGTGTGGGTGAACACGCACATACCCATGGTCGCCGAGATGCCCCACGGCGGCTTCAAACGCTCGGGTTACGGAAAGGACCTCTCGGTCTACGGATTCGAGGACTACACGCGCGTCAAGCACGTCATGCACAACATTGAATTCTGAGACCGGTGAAACGAACACGGGCGAAGAAGAAGCTCCGCAGTACCAGAACACTCAATCGAAAGGATGATCGTCGATGATCATCGGAGTTCCGAAGGAAGTAAAGAAGGATGAGAACCGTGTCTCGTTGACCCCGGCGGGCGCGAGGGAGTTGTCTGAGGCGGGTCACCAAGTGCTGATCGAACACGGTGCCGGCGTCGGCTCGTCGATCAGCGACGATGACTATGTCGCGAACGGCGCGACGATTATCAAGAGCGCCGATGACGTCTGGGCGGATAGCGAATTGGTCTTGAAGGTCAAAGAGCCGGTCAGTGAGGAGTATCACCGTCTCTCGGCTCGCAAGAACCAGGTGCTGTTCACCTACTTGCATTTGGCTGCTTCACGTGAGTGCACCGACGCTCTCGTCAAGGCGAAGAACGTGGCGATCGCCTATGAGACGGTGCGCCTGCGCGACAACTCGCTGCCGCTGTTGACCCCGATGAGCGAGGTGGCGGGGCGCATGGCCCCCCTCATGGGCGCGCACCATTTGATGCGACCGGGCGGCGGGCGCGGGACACTCATAGGTGGCGTGCCGGGCGTGATTCCGGCGAACGTGGTCGTGATCGGTGCGGGCGTGGCGGGGCTCGCCGCCGCTTCCATGGCGGTGGGACTTCACGCGCACGTGAAGGTGCTGGACCGCAACCTCGAACGCCTTCGTCAAGTCGACATCCACTTCGACGGCCGGGTACAGACCATCGCGTCCTCGACGCTCACCCTCGAAGAAGCGTGTCTCGACGCGGACATCGTGATCGGTGCCGTGCTCGTCGTGGGAGCTAAGGCGCCCAAGCTGGTCTCGAATGATCTGGTGGCCCGGATGCGTCCGGGTTCGGTACTCGTCGACATCTCGGTCGACCAGGGGGGCTGTTTCGAGGACACGCGACCGACGACGCACTCAGAGCCCACGTTCAAAGTCCACGAGTCGATCTTCTACTGTGTCGCGAACATGCCCGGGGCCGTGCCGCACACGTCGACGCACGCTCTGGCGAACGCGACCCTGCCCTACACCCTCGAACTGGCGCGCCACGGTTGGCGTGAAGCGGTGATCGCCGACGACGCCCTGGCCGAGGGGGTCAACGTGGTCGATGGATCGGTGACCTACGGGCCCGTCGCCGAATCGCTGGGCGTCTCGTACACGGCGCTGCGTTCATTTCTCTAAGTATTGGCTGGTTTCAAGTAAACCGGTAATCCCCCGGGGCAGGGTGCCCAGCGCTTATCGTTTTGTCGTGACGACTGGGGGGTTATGACAGATGATGTCGTGAACAACGTCGTGCACGCGGACGTCCCTGATCCTCGGCGCTGGTTCGCGCTCGTGGTCATCGCCATCGCGCAGCTCATGGTCGTGCTCGACGCGTCGATCGTCAACATCGCCTTGCCGCACGCGGCGCTGCCGCGCGCGCTGGGTGGTCTCGCGATCGCGCCGAAGAACTACCAATGGGCGATCACTGCCTACACGTTGACCTTCGGTGGCTTCTTGCTCCTCGGGGGCCGAGTGGGCGACTACATGGGACGAAAGAAGGCGTTCCTCATTGGTCTGGTCGGCTTTGCGGGTGCTTCGCTGTTGGGTGGATTCTCGGTCAACCAACAGATGCTCTTTGGTGCTCGAGCCCTGCAGGGAGTCTTTGGCGCGCTGCTCGCGCCCGCGGCGTTGTCGCTCATCTCGATCACCTTCACCGACTCCAGAGAGCGCGCCAAGGCCTTCGGCGTCTACGGAGCCCTTTCGGGTGTGGGCGCGGCGATCGGGCTCATCGCGGGAGGTCTCCTCACCCAGTACTTGTCGTGGCGATGGTGCCTCTTCGTCAACACGCCCATGGCGATCATCGCGCTTTTCCTCGCGATACCCAACGTGCACGAATCCAAGGTCGAGGGCCACCCGCACTACGACGTGCCCGGGGCACTCACCGCGACCCTGGGCATGGTGAGCATTGTCTTTGGTGTGTCGCAGGCCTCGACCTACGGGTGGGGATCGCTCAGTGCGTGGCCCTATATTGCCCTCGGCGTCGGGCTGCTCTTCGTGTTCTTCCAGATCGAATCGAGAGTGAAGTCGCCCCTGTTGCCGCTGCGCCTGTTGACCGACCGGGTGAGGGCCGGTTCGTATCTGTCCCAGGTCTTCGTGGGCTTGGGGCTCTTTGGCATGTTCTTGTTCTTGACCTTCTACTTCCAGGACGTGCACCAGTATTCGGCCGTGAAGTCGGGCCTGCTCTACATGCCCTTCTCGGTGGGCGTCATCCTGGGCGCGGGGGCGACCAGCCAGATCCTGCCCAAGATCGGCCCACGACTGATCGCGACCGCGGGAAGTCTCATGGGTGCGTTTGGCCTGCTTCTCTTGTCGTTCCTCGCGCCCAACAGCAGTTACCTGACCAGGGTCATGCCCGCCATGATCATCGCCAGCCTCGGCCTCGGGGCCACGTTCGTCGCGGTCGCCTCGACCGCACTGTTCAACGTGCGAACCGACGACGCGGGAGCCGCGTCGGCGGTACTCAACACGGCCCAACAGATCGGTGGATCCTTCGGTACCGCGATCCAGAACACGATCTACGTCACCGGCGCGTCAGCCTTCGTCACGGCGGCGCTTCGACCAGGACTCACGACCGCAACACTCGGTGCCTTGCGCGTCGCCGGTGCCGTGCACGGTTACGACCTCGCCTTCCGATTTGGCGCCCTGATGGTCTTTCTCGCGGCTGCCAGCTTCTATCTGTTGGTGAACATCGATCAGCATCACTTGGGTCAGCACGATGAGGTCGTGGCCAGTTCTTAGCGCTTGAGGTAAGGGCAGTGTCGACATCCACTGTCACAACACGAACCGCGTGCGAGGTGGGTAGCGACGGTCAACACGCTCAATCCCGACGTGGGATCACGATAGGTGGGCTCACCGAGGGCCACGGCCTCTTCGTGGGCCGCGATGATCGCGTCGTAGTCCGGTCGCGAAGGATCACAACGTGAGACGTCCGGGCGCGGGACTGCGGACAAGGCTCGATGCCTATTCGCGGATCGAGACGATGACCTTGCCGAATTTTCCCGGCTTGGCGAAGAAGTTGTAGGCGCGGTTGACGTCCTCGAAGTTGAATCGTCCCGCACTGGGCACCCGTAACTGGCCCTCGTCCCAGAGCGGGACCACC